>NZ_JAMPQO010000032.1:0-62579 GCF_028482485.1 Providencia sp. PROV116
GAAACCGGAAGGTAATTACAAAATACACAAAATTGGGTGCAAACAAATGCCGATAACTTCAAATCGTTTCTGTCTAGGTAACCTACTTAATGCTATACGGGCAATAGAAGCCGCTAAAGCTTCAGGGTATAGCCTCATTAAGGTATGCTCATGTTGCATCAGTGGAAGTGCAAAGTAATAAGTTGAAAATAAAAATATACTGCCTAGTACAGCTAGTTTTTTTGTTTTCTATAACGACAAGATATAATTCACTTTGAGAGAGAAAGCTCAACTGCATTTATTTATTAGCATGAGGGTATCTGGAGGAATTCTTTTTTCACGATATTTTTCGGCGATTTTTCTGAGTCCGTCATAAGTCCCAACTATTCCCTCGCAAATAATAAGTTGTTGCATTTTTATCGCCTCATCTGAAGTAACCCCTAAATTATCGAGAGCGTGATTGAGCGACTGCATAAGAAAATCACCTGTTAATTTTATATTTTCCATACGATTAATTGAAATCAGATATTCTTATATAAAGTAAAAGCCCTAACATTAAATAAAAACTGTCAGGGCTTTTACGGTACTGCATATTTTACATTTAACATTAATGACTACTAACGTAATATTACTTTGATACTGCATTAAAAACGTACTTGCTTGTTACAATATGGTTTTTCTGAGTGACTTATTTCCTACAAACTTCGTTAAAATTAAATTTCTCTATAAAAACTAAACAGGTACATTTCTTCCTACGCGATATAGACTCTTGTTCCGTAGGCTTACTTCAGTTACTAACCATTGCAGTTGTAACCGACTAGAAAATCGCAGCCTGACATCATCGCGTTAATTACGTATTCCGTAATTATTGTATTAACAGCTTACATTTTGCTGTTGCGATAAATCTATCAAAAAAAAATTTGAAGTCAATACTGTTTTTGCTTACATATCTGATAAAATAAACAGCATTAACAATATATCATCCACTTTAATATTAACCGAGATATAAGGATCTTTCGTCTGCAGGTCTAGTTTTAAATCGTCGGTGTGCCCACAGGTACTGTTCTGGTGCTCTCATTATTTCTTTTTCTAGCACATGATTAATTGTCGTTGCATCTTGCAGTGCATCACCTGTAGGATAATTTTCTATTATTTTCCCCAGTACCAAATCATAGGGAATGCCATGACTATTGCGAATTAATGTGGCTGTAAGCGTTGACGAATGAGATAACTGGGCTAATGTTGAGGGTCCTTTAGATGTTGACGTATTTTTAACAGAAAAAAATGGGGCAAAAACGGTACCTTTTCGACCAAAATCTTGATCTGGGGCAAACCAGATAGCTTGTCCTTTTTTTAATTCTTGTACCATAAATCTTAAATTTTTACGGTTAATCATTCCTTTCCCTGATCTACAACGTCCTTTTGTTTGAATGTATTCCATAGCCTTATTATTATGTGGCCTATACATCGCATTAACTGGAAAGCAAAGCCCCATTACCCTCCCGCCTAATTCTAATGACATAAAGTGAACTCCGATGATAATGACCCCTTTATTTTGGGAATATGCTTCTTGATAGTTAGATATCCCTTTGACTTGAAAAAGTTTTTTGATTTTTTTATCACTCCAAAACCACGCTATTCCTGTTTCAAATAATGCGATACCAAGCGCTCTTAAGTTTTCTACAACTAGAGCGTCAATTTCTTTGGCATTTTTATTTGGAAAACATAATTCCAAGTTTCTTTTTATTATTGAAACTCTTCTTTTAATAAAATACTTCGAATTTTTACCCAGAAACCCACCAAGTTTAATTTGCCATTTGTAAGGAAGTTGAACCAATAAAAATAAAGTCATAATCCCTATCCATGTAGTGGCATATTTGGGATGGAGTAACTTTAAAGAAAAAGGGTTTTTAGCATACATCAGATTTCTCAACATACAGTAATAATATAAGTTATGACGATAGATAATACTGATGTTATCGACAGATATCACGTATTCTATTATCCATTTTTCGTGAAAAATGGCTTTAAATAGTCACTCTTTGTATTTAACAAAACAGCTCTAGAACAATAAAACTACGTTGTAAGCCAGCCTTTTACATAGAATACTTCTGTCTTGCAGGCACAGAATAATAGGTTTTATCTTTTGCCATAATTTTAGCGCCACTTGATGATGGTTATGTATACAGTATTGGTGTGGGTACTAGAAGGTCAAAATAATTTCTTTGTGTACGAAAGCATTCGGTTTCGTACTGACGTAATAAGTGGTGTACGAAACCAAGCTTAATTAAATTCGTATATACGTTATTATTCGATATCTATTTCGGATGGATAATGTCGTTATGTCACGAGTTTTATGCTTATTGCTGAGTTTCGACACTGGAACAAAATACAGCAAACCAAAGAAGATAAATTGAAGTAGCTGGTTTTAAAGCTGAGCCCTATTGAATTATTTAAGAACGTATTAGTGGATCGGTTGCAGCCAATGAACGACACGGTTTTTCACGTCTACGGGATAAAGCCATAAAATACACACGGATCTAATTTATTATTTGCAACAAGCCTCTTCAAAACCGTCTACCCAAATTAAGTATTAATATAGTTTGTATTTATTACGTAATTTTAAATAAGCTTGATTTTCTTCACGCCAGCTTTGTTCAATCCAGGCAATAGTCTGCTCCTGAGTAAGCCCTTTTTCGGTTGCTTCATTCAGGATTGTTAAAAGCTTTTGGTTACCAACCAATTTAGCTAACCAGAGAGGGCGAATAACAAAATACTCATCCTGATATGTTAAATACTGAGCTTCTTTGTCACTGTCAATGCTAAGAGGATAACCTTTTTCATGAAATTTAAACCACCATTTTACAAAATAACTGATCGTTGGTTTAATATTCTCCTTATCGAGATGAACCAATGACTCTCCATAAACCTGTTTACCAGCTTGTGGCCATCCATACTGTTTTTGGCTAATATCAACAGTATATCGTGCAGTTTCGTAAAATTTTTCCGATGAAAAGCCCAATAGTTCAAATGGATGATCAGAGCCACGTCCCATATTAACACTCGTAGCTTCAAATAATGCTAATGAAGGATAGAGCTTTATCGATAAATCTGTTCTCAAATTTGGAGATGGGACCCTGGGTAGATGATATGGCATATCGTGACGATAATTATTCATCGGGATCACATGAAGTTTATCCGCAGGAAATTGATATTGGGCTTGGCCATGGGCTTTCCAATTAGTATCTTCACCACCCGTTAACCACCCCTCATTCACTATCATTAATGCAAACTCACCCGAGGTTAAGCCATGAACTATAGGGATGGGATGCATACCAATACCTGAAATGAATTGTTCTTCAAGTAGGGGGCCATAAACGATATCTCCCAGTGGGTTTGGTCTATCAAACACCATAAATTCTTTATGATGTTTTTGGAGGCTTTCGAGTAGATGATGCATAGAAATCGTATAGGTGAAAAAACGAACACCCACATCCTGTAGATCATAAACAACTATATCAACATCTTGTAACTGTTCTTCTGTTGGGTGTGCTCGTGAACGCCCCTTATCATCTCGCCCATACAGGGAAACGATAGGTAACCCACTTTGGCTATCAATATGGTCACTATCACCAAAACCAGCATCTTCGTTTCCTCGAATGCCGTGTTCAACAGAAAATAACTTAGTTACTTTAAAAGTGTATTTTTCTTGTTCCGATAACAACTTATCTATGGTATGCCTTTCATCTTTGTTAACAGAACTCTGATTGACCATTAAAGCGACTTTTTTACCTTTCAGGAGTGGGCCATAAATGGCCTCTCTATCTACTCCAAGTACAATATCTTTACTTAGCTCATTATTTGCTAACGCAAATACACTATATGCACTTGTCAGGAAAAAAGTTAAAAAATAAAAAATTTTTTTCATAATAAAACTCGCTATATCCAATAATCAACGGTTCGTGACATACTAAAAAGTATGGCGTAATTCGATTGCCCAGAACCAAAAATTATTATTTTCTTTAGTTCCTTTTGTCCATGTAACCTCGGGGCGATAGTACGTATCCCAGAATATGGATGTTCCATTTGTGATAGGATAGAGCAATTGAAAGCCATAGCGGCTTCTGTCTTTTTCTTTAAAAAGAAATTCCTGATTATTAGAATCACGGAAACTTTGTTTTCCTTTTGTTAGTGCATAACGAGTATAAGGCATAATCATGAGTCCATTATCAAATCGATAACGATATACTGCCCATAGAAAATGCTCATTATTATGTAATGTATTAATTAGATTTTCATCAATATAGAGGTAATTCACCCACAAAGAATTTTTCTTATTAAAGGTATACGTACCGCCAATAAAATGCTCATCAATTGAGCTCCAATTGCGCTTATAAACACCGTATTCACCTTTTGCACGTGCATAGTCGAGTTTTCGGTCAATAAAGCGAAATGATAAGCTTCCATTAAAACTAATATTATGTGAATACTTGTAATTGAATTGAGGCCTCACCCATATTTCATGGCGTTCTTCACCTTTTCGAATATCCCCTTTATATTGAGGCGCGGCTAATGCTGGATTACTGATGGATGCGTAATGCCAATTATCATTACGATAACCAAGACGTAATTTAAAGTTTCCAGGCTTATCATGAAACGTAAATGGAAAAGTTCGAGTAGCACCAACTTGCCAGCGAGTCCTATCATACTCAGAATTATTATCTAAATACGTTTTTAAAACCTGAATATCATACATCCAAAGTGAGTTATTTTGATAAATAAAAGCGCCAAAATAAGGAGATGTCGCTACACTCCCTTTAAAAAACTTCCAATTATCATCACTATCAATTTCTTGCTCAGTGCCAAGGTAAGATTCTACGTTCCATATTTTCTCTTTATTTTTTTTCTCTAAATCACTTTTCTTTTTTTCTAATTCATTAATTCTTTGGTTCAAATTTATAATTTGTTGGTCATAATCTATTTCAAACTCATCGGCTATTGACTGTGAGGAAGTAAAGATCATCATTAGTCCAATATATAAATAGCTTTTTTTAAACATAACGCATCTCCATTCAAATTAAGGACTAATCTTAATAAGATAAACCATGGCCATAAGGGTAAAGAATATCAGTGTCCTCAGGTGATTTTATATTGACAGGTAACTTACCTTTTGGAGTATTGATAACACCTTGCGTTGGTGTTGAAAGTAAGGAATTTAAACCACCACGAATATTAGTCTCTAAACTATTTCTCACATTATTTGTGACATCGAAGCCAGTGATACCATAAATGGCAATATTTGCATTTACGTTTTCTAGATACGCAATATCATAAGGATTTCGCGTTGAAATAACGACAAGTGGAACATTATTTTTATTAGCAATATTAATTATTTTTTGTGCATTTTTAGGTTGTAATGCAAGGTTATACGTCGCTAGGAGAACGAAATCCTGCCCCTTAATTATCTTTTCTATTTCATTTTCACTAAGGTCATCCGCCATCATTTTCACGACATGATCTTGGGTGGTAATTTTGATATCAGACTGGTTAGCAATATTCGCAAGATGTTTTTTAATTAATTCATTTCTTGGTTTTTCATCTGAAAAAATAATGAGGTTGTTATCACCCTTAAGTGAGTACGGTAAAACCCCTTCGTTCTTAATTAAAGTAATCGCATTTTCAGTCACCATATCTTCAATATTTTTATTGAAAGGCGAGGCTACTATTTTTTTAGCCTGCGCTATATCTTTCTCATCTGCACTAATTTTATTTTTTAATTTCGTCAAAACGACACGTTTTGCTGATTCATTAATACGCTTTTCCAGCTCTTTATTTGTTTGTGCTTCTTTCTTTAAATAGTCATAAAGTCCATCAAGTTTTGTTATATGTTCAGGGTTAGAAAGCTCTAATGGCATTAAGATAATATCATTACCCGCTAAGATGGCTTGTTTGACAGCCCAATTGCCATCAAAATTTTTAGAAATTGCCCCCATATCCATGGCATCCGTCATAATTAGCCCATTAAAGCTCAATTCATCACGTAAAATATCCGTTAAAATCGTTTTAGATAAAGTGGCTGGGGTTCCAATTTCTTCTCCATTCAACGCCGTTATTGTATTATTGTCTAAGGAAGGAACAACAATATGCGCGGTCATTACTGCATCACTGTGGTTGATTGTATTTTTAAATGGGACCAACTCAACACTTCGCCAAGTTGCTGCATCAATAGGAATGATAGGGAGTGAGAAATGGGTATCTGATG
This sequence comes from Providencia sp. PROV116, assembly GCF_028482485.1. Taxonomy (NCBI): domain Bacteria; kingdom Pseudomonadati; phylum Pseudomonadota; class Gammaproteobacteria; order Enterobacterales; family Morganellaceae; genus Providencia; species Providencia sp. PROV116. The sequence continues at coordinate 6,242 of NZ_JAMPQO010000032.1, forward strand.
AGACATTACCATGACCTGGAAAGTGTTTTATCGCCGTAAGAACAGGATATTTGTGTATCCCCATTATATAACTATTAGCGAGTTCAGTTACCAATTGAGGATTGTCTGAATATGAGCGCACGCCAATTACAGGATTATTTTGATTATTATTAACATCAACAACAGGACCAAAATTAAAATTAAAACCTAAATGAGATAATTCATATCCGTGGATCATCCCTGTTAGTTCAGCTAAGCCTTGAGAACGCGTCGCCCCTAACGCCATATTTCCCGGCATCTCTGTACCTTCGCGCAAACGAGTAACATATCCACCTTCTTGGTCAGTACTAATAAATAGTGGAAGATTACTTCTGGATTTTTGTAGCGCATTAATCAAATTAACTGTTTGAGGCGTATCAATTAAATTTTCTCTAAATAGGATGATTGAGCCTAAATGATATCTCTTAATGATATTTTCAATTTGTTCATTTGATTGAATAAATGGTTTTTTATTTCCCTTATTATCAACGCCCCAATATCGAAAATCTGGCATCAATAGCTGTCCAATTTGTTCTTCTAGGGTCATTGAATCCACAATAGTATTTGTGGAAACCTCAGGGTCACTCCAATATGTCTTTAATTTTTCATCAGGAATAATTTCAGCATAGGATAGGGATGTAGAAATTACCAACGATAACGAAACCAATACTTTTTTCATTTAATGTACCTATTTATTATTTACTTATAAAATAAGTTTTTTGATTAATATATCTGTGACATCACTCTCAATTAGAACTATTCCACTTTGCAATAAGAAGGGAATAATTAAATCAAAAAATAATATTTCACAATGAGATAACTTACAAATAGACGAGCTCACTCAGGAATATAAAAAAACAGAAAGGAATAAATCAATTGTAAGTATATGTTACAAGATAATATAAAATATAATTCTCTAACCAGATCCATCGGGGGATTCGAACAAAAAAGTACGGTTCCACTTTTGGTGATTTATTTAAATCATAAATTTTTGCATTTCCGTACAATCTAAGAATACTTTAATGCCTGTAGCCAACGATATAATGTTGGTATTTTAGCGATATATGGAATATCTTATTTCTGAGTTGGCAGATAGTTATTAAAAGGGGCTGTAAACGATGTATTTGCCCCTATATTTTTAGAAACTTTTATTACTTATTTCATTATAAATTCGACACCGCAGGTACTCTCGCGGAGAACGATGACCCAGAGCACTGTGAGGATACCATTCATTGTAATGCTAGAAGGCTGCTGTAAGATTCTTTACTGTCGTTACTCCATTAGGTTTTGGTATTAAACTAATGTAATCTCTCTTCATGATTTTTATAAAGCTTTCTATAATACCGTTACTTTGGGGGCTACGTACCGCCTTATGCCTAGGGGATAAACCAACTTGATTAGGGAACCACCGTCTTTCATGGGCTCAATATGCTTAACTATTATCGGCCAATCACTCCACTGGCTTTTTCAGTAACACGTTACTAAAGCGATTCTCCACTGCGCTTATCATGACATCTTACAAGGTTTCACTGTCAAAGCCTCACGTACTAGCTGCCCAATGCACTGTTTTTCGAACACAACAGTCTAAAGCTAACGTGACATACAGTTTTGCAGCATTATCACATCGGAATTCAAAATCACCTGAACACCAATGTTGATTGCTTTCATTCACCGCCACTTTTCTTGTATGAACTCGTTTCGAGACCGAGATTGCGGGTTTACATTTCAACAGTAATGCTGACTGCTTCATGTAAACATGTTTGTCATTAATAAGAGCGATATTTTCATTCTCAGATTGCCGACGTCAAATCGGCTTGACGCGGCGATAGTCATACTTAAGCATCTTATCAATCACGTTATGTATACGAGCAAGCGCATCGCTACCATCTTGAGGGGGTATCTTTCCAATCTCTTTTTCGTTTTACTGGAACGTATAACTGCGCTCGTGAAACACATAAGGTTCGGCTCACTAAGCTTATTTTCTATCCTTGGGTAATAAGGGTACGATCATTATCAAATTTTTTTCTCGGCCGTACTCGGTTGCTTCTTTGAGAATTTAATTTTCCATTGTTTTTTGCCGAGCAACCGCTATAGCTCTTTAATTTACTTTATAGCTGAGGCTAGCTCAGAGGCACGAACAACCTGTTACCTGCTGTCACAGCGGTCAGACTTCGTTCTTGATACTGTTTACGCCAAAGGAAAAGCTGACTTGTCTTGACACCATGTTGTCGAGCAACTATGGAAACACTCATACCTGACTTAAAACTTTGCTGAATAATGGCCATTTTTTCTTGTATGGAACGTCATTTTCTGCGTTCAGGACCTAATATCTCGAATATGTTGTCTTCAAGAACTAGTTTAGAAACTAGTATTAAGATTATCACTAATTTAAGTGATACCAACTGTCTGGAGACCTAAGGGATCAGTCAAACGTATTTATTTTAAGATCAATAATTTTCTCCCATTAGCTATAGTGTATGTAGAACACTTGTTGCCAATCAAGTTATGAGATGGAGCTTTTTTACTCAAAACTGGCTACACAACATAAATACGCTATTCATTAGGCGCACTTTATTTAGTGATTGAACATAGTAAAAATACTTAATTTGATAATAAAGTTCGACTTTATCCGTATTAATGACTCAAGTAATTTGTCATTCTTGGCTATGATCTAGTGTATTTGAAATATAAAAATCCCAATTTGATTTTTCAGTACTGATTTCGATGTGATTATCTTTAAAGTGCATTTAATTCAGAAGGTTATCGGTTAGATATCAATAATACAGCCGAGCAAATATCGATGGTTGTAACTAATTAATATTAGTATATGAAAAATAGAGTCTATATGGGATATTTTTTACTCTCATATTAATGTGCCAGCTTTAACTCACTAAAAGGGAGCTATCGTTAGTTAAAGAGACGTGAGTTAGCTAAGGATCAAATGAGATAAATAGCTGAATTAATACAGTTACAATTTACTCCATCGGTGAGTATTTGTGGTGCTATATAGAACAATACAATTTTTAGTTATCGAATGTAAAATATTATCTAAATAGAATTGGATAATAGGAAAGGTGATAGAATAAGCAAAGAGAAAATACATAAACTAAAATATGAGTTCATGCGTGTCCAGTATGAGGTACTTAATTGATTTTAATTAAGTATTTTATGTCATTCTTCGATATTTTTATGTGAAATTTTGAGATGTAACGATAAAACGTCCATTAAATATCATATCAAGTTTTATGATTATTTAACCTCTAAATATACGGAAATATAGCGGGTTATTTTTATAATGATATTACATTTTCTGAATGTAAATATTTATTATATAGCTGGTTATAAATAGTACTAAAAATCTTGATTTAATAGAGGTTTTGTTATTTTTCTTTGGTTAAAATATATTAAAATCAATAGATAATGATTTTTTCTGCGCCTTAATTGAGATGTGTAATAGAGCTATGAGCATTAGAAATTGACCTATTTAAATAGGTTTTATTATGTCTAATTATGAAAAAATATTACATACAGACTTTTGTTCTTTATTTCTTCTTTATTTTGATTGTTTTTAGTTTAATGTTCTTTTGTATTTGTTTGTTTTATATTGTTTTTTAGTTAATGAGTTACTTTAGTTACTGTCTTATTTGGTTTTTTTGAAGTTAAGGATGGTGCTATTAATATATTAATGTTGTATGCCGAGTGTTTTTTGAAGTTTGATTTTGATTTTGATGGATACTATAGTTGTTTATCTTGATTTGTGTCTTCTATGTATATGACGTATAAAAAGTCACTAATAAGCACATCTGTTTATATGAATCTTTAATTCAACTTCTTTATGAGTTAAATCATGGATAGTACCGAAGAAAAAAAATTTGTTAATGTTAGTTATCCTATATCAGAATTTGCCTATGAAATTGGAAGAGAGATCTATAGATTACGTAAGGCAAAAGGAATTACAGGAAAAGAGCTTGCCAAAATGTTAAAGGTGTCTCAGCAGCAAATTTCTCGTTATGAAAGAGGTATTTGCTATATGAACTTTGATACTTTTTTGTTATCTCTCTTTTATTTAGATGAAAACTTTGATGGTTTTTTCTTCAAAGTATGGGGGAATCTTAGTAAGAAAAATATAACGAAATATAGAAAATATGGGGCTGTTTTTAACTCATTAAAAATTATTAACGAGTTTAACGAGCATTTTTCTGAATGTTTTTGTAATATTAAATAAAATTATTTTTTTATGAAGATTAGGAATAAATGATTTATTGGTTTTAAATAGTGTTGAATTGAAAATTTTGATACATAAGGTTAAAATCAATTACTTTAGTGCGTTAACTTTATACCTGTAAGCTTACTTGTACTTATATTCATAAACTGAATATGATAAAGATTTTTTATATCATTTCTAATGATATGCTGATATGTGTTTTTTATTTTAACTGCGTTGATGCAATCAATATATTGATTGCATTTGTTTTTAAATGTCTAACTTTAAAAACATAATAATATTTTTATTTTTTAATTGATAAGTTTATAAATTAATTTACGGATAAAAATTTTGTTACTGAATATTTAATAACTAATTTAATAATACTCTGGTGCTTTATAGTGAATTTATTTTGAATGAGGTAATGACTCTAATTATTACTAGGAGGTGAGAGGGGGATATTTATACATGAGACTATATCATGGAGCTGTCATTTATCAGTTAATGATAACAGCTCCATGATCATAAACTAAAATTTATCTAGTTTTTTTCAGTGTGATAATTCTACTTGGAAAAAATCATTAACAAGGTATTCATTTCTCTCACTTTGATTTTTTATCCTCTTAATTTCTGAGTTTAATTCAGAAAAGAAATGGTTAATATCTATTTGTAATACTTCTAGGTAATTGATTATAGTATCTAAATCAATTTTATTTACGCCTTTTTCATATCTAAATAATTGCTGATCACTTTTGTTTAATTTAATAGCCATATCATGAACTTTGTAGCCATGTGATACTCTTAGTTCTTTAAGTTTTCTTGCTGCTAAATCAGATATTAATGATTTTTTCATTATTTGTCTCCTTTGTTGTTTTCGTCTTTATAATAATAGTTTACTAATGGTTATAAAGTGAACTTTACTTTTTTGTTTAAGAATTATTTAACTTAAGCATCAATAATTTACTTGTAAATGTTTATCATTAACAAATAGGATTTATATTTTAATCTTTATAATTGTTAATGAAATTATTGTGCACGTTACTAAAAGTTTGTCTAATTGTTTTATCATTAAATACACATAAGCTATTTGGTTTATTTTCTTATAAATATATCACATTAAGAATAAATGTAAATCCAATTAAATATAATTACTTAGTAAACTATCACTATAATTATTAGCGCGTTGGATTTTAAGGCTTTACTTTATAGTAAGAATTGAAGTGAGGTAGAATCTGCAATTGATATAAATTAAATAATTACAAAAAATTTATGTGCATACATATAACTCATTATATGACTGCTATTATTAAAGCTTAGATGATAAATATGTTTTGTGTATATCCCTATAGAATATATTGCCAGTTTGATTTTTTATTCTGTGATGGTGAGGTATTAATAGTATGATGCTCGGTCATTTTATGATGTAAAAATTGGTGAGTGTAAGATAAAAAGCAAATCACATATAAAATATGTTAGATAATATTTCATTTTTACTCGTTTAATGGGTTTTGTATAACTTTATGATGATTAAGGGTTAATTTTCTTATTTTCAGGTTTTTGTTTTTTTCTTAACACTTAAAAGGCGTAAGTTCTGGTTGTTTTTCATTTTTTTATTACATTTTGATATAAAGTATTAATAAATATTAATTTCAGGTTAAAGTTTTGTTTTTTGTTTATTTGTTGAATTATAACACTGTGGTCATGTTATCAAATTGTGATTGTTTAAAATTTAAACAAATGAGATTTCCTTTTTAACTATCTGATATTTAAGTTAATTTGTTAATTATTAAAAACTGTAACATTTAAATATTTAAGTAAATGTGCCATGAGAGGGGATTTGCTTTTAAAGGTTCACACTTTATAATTGTATCCGTTCAGCCAAGTCCGTTTCGGATATTATATACGCTTATTTAATTACTAATTTTAAATTGGTAATTATTTTCATTTATTGGAAAGATTACTAATATGAATTTTGAAGAGAGTAGAATTAATAGCCAGTGCGACAATCAGGATAATCAAGTTTCAACTTACTGTGGAGCTGTTATTAAACAGATAAGAAGAGAGTGTGGAATGACTGGCGCTGAACTGGCAAAGAAACTAAATGTTTCACAGCAACAGATGTCTCGATATGAACGAGGTATTAATAAAATCTCAGTAGATATGTTATTTAATTTATCAATAGCATTAAATGTTCCATTTGAGAAAGTAATTAAACATGTTTTACTTGAGATGGAAAAATCAAATTCTGATGACGCATTAATGTTGAAAAAATTGATAGCGGCTTCTGATACTGTCTACTTTTATTAATTATAGTAGAAGAAATATTTTGTAGTAATAGAAATAAATCAAGTTGTTTATTTATAATTCATTGAGGAATATATGAAAAAATTATTTTTATTAGCATTAGTTTCTAGTGCTATGAGCACTTCTGTACTTGCTGCAGATATGGGGCACGGAAAAGTGAATTTCAAAGGCTCTATTATTGATGCACCATGCTCTATTTCACCAGATTCAATTGATCAAACTGTTGAGTTGGGCCAAATATCAAATATGGCGTTAGTGGATGGTGGTAAATCTAGTCCACGTAGTTTTGATATTGCTTTAGAAAATTGTGATGTAACAGCATTAACAAAAGGCGTTCAATTAACATTTAGTGGTGCAGCAGCTTCATTTGATAATACGAATAAAACGTTAGGTATCGTTGGTACTGGTTCAGGTGCTGGCGTACAAATTACGAATGGTAGCGGCAATATTATTACTTTAGGTACACCAACGCCATTCCAAAATATTCAAGATGGCAATAATACTCTGCGTTTTTCTGCGTATTTAATGGGTAATGGCGGTGATATTAAAACGATTACCGCAGGTGAATTTAGCTCCGTAGCTGACTTTACACTGTCATACGAATAATTGTTATTTAGTAGCCAGCAAAAAAGGACATTTTGCTGGTTTATTTTAAAGGGAAGCCTGCGTAGAAGAGGAAGCAATGAAATATTTAACGCTCAGTAAACTGCTTTCATTGAGTCTCAGTATCTGTGCCCTCATCGATATTTCCCCTGCCACTGCGTTAGGCTCAGTAAAGATGAATGGCAGTATCATTGAAACGGCCTGCGCTATTGATGTAGGGAGTCGTGACCAAACTATTAATATGGGCAGCCTCTCTCTCAGTGATATCCGTCGAGATGGACAAGGACCTACACATCCGTTTGTTATTAAGTTAGTTAATTGCGTTCTTGAACGTCAAAACCCAAATAAACCTAATTGGCAATACTTTAGAGTCACCTTTGATGGTGCACATCAACGCGGATTATTTAGTGTGAATGGACAAGCCAAAGGTGTCGGATTGCAAATTCAGCGCAATGACGACGGAGCGATTATTGTTCCAGGACAGGCTCTGTCTCCTCAAACATTAACACAGGGCTCCCATGATTTAGCTTATGAATTAAAGTTGGTGGCTAATCATGCTCCATTAGTTTCAGGACAGTATTACAGCCAATTACGCTTTAAATTGGATTATGAATAATCCATTAATTGATTTTAGATGCCGAAATCCACACTTGGTTTTGCATCAAAATTAAAAGCTAAATGATTTTATTAATAAAAAAAGAAATAAGAAGGTCGAGATGATGGCCCTAGGTTATATTCATATGCCGTTGTTACGGATAAGCCGTCCTCGGTTGACAGCAATGCTTGTTGCTGTGTCCTTAAGTTGTAACAGCTATGCTGAGCAGATTGAATTTAATACGGATATTTTGGATGTTAATGACCGCGCAAATATTGATTTAGCCCAGTTTTCGCGTCCGGGCTTTTTAATGCCGGGTGAATATCGTTTTTCTATTTTTATAAATAAACATCAATTACCGGAACAAACCGTATTTTATTACGTCCCCGACGGCCAGCCAGATGAGAGCGTTGCCTGTTTAAGCCCTGTGTTAGTTGAGCAACTAGCGCTTAAACCTGATTTATTGCCAACATTAAAATGGTGGCATGATGGTCAGTGTTTATCACTCGATAGCTTACCGGGTACGGAAGTTAAAGGGGATTTAGCCGCTTCTGCTTTGTATATCAGTTTACCCCAAGCCTATTTGGAGTATACAGCCGAAAACTGGGATCCGCCTGCTCGCTGGGAGGATGGATTACCCGGCGCCCTTTTTGATTATAACCTCAATGCTCAGGTTGGTCAGCAAACTCGGGGCGGACAACGAACAAATGCTAATGTTAGCGGCAATGGTGTTGCGGGTGTGAATTTAGGTGTGTGGCGTATGCGTGCGGATTGGCAACTACGTTTAGACAAGCAGCAAGGTCAAGGTACTTCCCGTTCATTAGATTGGACGCGGTATTATGTCTATCGTGCAATTAAATCTCTCGGAGCAAAACTCACCTTAGGTGAAGATTATTTAGCTTCCGATATTTTTGACAGCTTTCGATTTACGGGGCTGAGTTTGATCACTGACATCAATATGTTACCGCCAAATCTACGGGGATATGCTCCCGAAATAACGGGGGTAGCCAAAAGTAATGCTACTGTTATCGTGAGTCAGCAAGGCCGTATTATTTATCAAACGCAAGTTGCTGCAGGTCCTTTTCGTATTCAAGACTTAAATGATGCGCTATCCGGTGAGATTAATGTTGAAGTTAAAGAACAAGATGGAACTATTCAAACGTTTACAGTGAATACAGCCAGTGTTCCTTACCTCACTCGCCCTGGGCAATTGCGTTATAAGCTTGCCGCTGGACGCCCAACTGATTGGCGCCACCAAGTGAGTGGTGAAACATTTGCGAGCGGCGAGTTTTCGTGGGGAGTCAATAACGGCTGGTCATTGTATGGTGGCGGTGTTGCTGCAGAGAATTACGCTTCTGCAGCGGTCGGTATCGGTCGAGATTTAATGATGTTTGGCGCGCTGTCTTTTGATATCACCCATGCGCGTTCACGGTTAAAAGGGTTAAGTGAAGTCGGTGATAAAACGTATCACGGTAATTCATATCGTTTGAGCTATTCAAAACGATTTGATGCCTACAATAGCCAAGTGACATTTGCGGGATATCGCTTTGCTGAACAAGGTTTTATGAGTATGTCTGAGTACTTAAATGCACAGTCTACGGGTGTCCGCCAGTATAGCAGTAAGGAAATGTATACGGTTTCCTATAACCAACAATTTCCGGCGTTGGGGCTCAGTGCTTATATAAATTATTACCATCAAACCTACTGGGATCAGCCTGATAATGACCGTTATAGTCTGTCTTTAGCGCGCTATTTTGATATCGGTAAATGGAAAAATTTAAGTGTTAACTTGACGGCTTATCGAAATCGGTATCGGCAGACTAATGATGATGGCGCCTACCTTTCCCTTTCATTGCCTTGGGGGGAGAGTGGTTCGCTTAGCATGAACAGCAGTTGGGATGAGCGTGACAATTCTCAACGAGTTAGTTATTACGACCGATTAGATGAACGGACTAATTACCAATTAAGTACCGGATGGTCTCGTTCTGGTGGGTTAGTGAGTGGTTATTACACGCATCAAGCTGATTTGGCTCAAATAAATGCAAATGCCACTTATCAGCAAGATAGATATCGTTCTGCTGGCTTATCACTTCAAGGTGGTTTTACGGCGATTAAGCAAGGTGTGGTGATGCATCGTGGTAATCAGCTTGGGGGGACTCGAATTTTTGTTGATACGGATGGTGTTCCTGATATTCCATTACGAGGTTATGGCTCAACCATACGAACAAACTATTTTGGTCAGGCTGTATTAACAGACGTGAACAGTTATTACCGTAATCAAGTCAGTGTCGATTTAAATACATTACCTGAAGATGCTCAGGTATCACAATCGATTAAGCAAGGTACTTTAACAGAAGGTGCTATTGGCTACCGCCAGTTCGATGTTGTGGCTGGGCACAGTGCAATGGCCTTATTGCGTTTATCTGATAATAGTGTTCCCCCATTTGGGGCACAAGTTTTCAATGTGAAAGGCCAACAAGTGGGAATGGTAGGGGATGATGGGAGTACGTATTTAACGGGGCTCAACCCTAACGATAAGTTACAAGTTCGTTGGGATGATAAAGCACAATGTGAAATCACCTTACCTAAAATATTGCCGAAGAGCGACACATTGTTAACTAATTGGTTATTACCGTGCCATGCGACTGACATCTTACCTCTTGAGCAGACTGAGACGGTTGTTGAATCGGATGCGGTAAGTTTACCGTCATTCTCTACGCCTCATTCATTAACTTCTGGGGCATCGGATAAGCCAAATTTGGTCAGCTCAAAGAGCTGGTTAAGAAAATAAAAACGACATGATTGAAGAGGTTTATCTCTTCTTCATACTAAGGTAAAAGAATATGTTACAGAGCAATAAAATCAATAAAAGAAATCATCATCCTATTGCCACTTTTTTGGTTGGAGCGATGTTGATATCTACGACACTGTCTTCCGCACAAGCTGCAGTCGCTTTAGATCGCACTCGTGCAATTATGACGGGTGAAGATAAATCCATTAGCTTAAATATCAGTAATGAAAATAAGCAATTACCTTATTTAGCACAAGGTTGGATTGAAAATGCCCAAGGTGAAAAAATCACGGAGCCCTTTACGGTATTACCTCCCGTTCAGCGTGTTGAGCCTGGCGCTAAAAGCCAAGTAAAAATTCAAGCACTGCCGAGTGTAGCGTCACTGCCGCAAGACAGGGAGTCCGTTTATTATTTCAATTTACGTGAAATCCCACCTAAGAGTGATAAACCCAACACACTTCAGTTGGCGTTACAAACGCGAATTAAGTTGTTTTATCGCCCAAAAGCGATTATTCCAACTCGCCAACAGATGGAAAATCCATGGCAAGAAAAAATCACACTTACTCGTCAAGGTGATCAATACAGTGTAGAGAATCCAACGCCATATTTTGTAACGCTTGTTGATGCCGCTTCAGTGAAAGACGGAAAAACGGTCTCGGGATTTGAACCGTTGATGGTTGCACCTAAAAGCAGTTTGCTGATGGGGGGGAGTGCAAAAGCCTTAGGAAGTCAGCCTGTGCTTACTTATATCAATGACTACGGTGGGCGACCAACGTTGACGTTTACTTGTCAAGATAATCGCTGTCATGTGGTATCAGATAAACAGTAACTTCAAACAAGATGACGTTAAAGCAGATTTCAACGCAGGAGAGCATCATGAAAGAAGCCAATAAGATACCTCATTATATGATGGCGTACGGTTTAGGATTGTGCTTATTCAGTAGCACAGCCCTCAGTACTGAACTTGACAAAGTGGATAACTGGGATGTCGATGGGGCTAATGGCACATTGTATGTACATGGGGCTTTAACGGAAAGTGCTTGCCGATTAGCGATGTCCTCCGCATATCAAACGATTGAACTCGGGACATTAGGCACGGCGCAATTACAGAAAGTCGGTGAAACAGGTACCCCTGTCGCGGTACAACTGCGTTTAGAAGATTGTTTAAGTGGTGAAAGTCGTAATCGTAATAAACTCGGCAACTTATTGTGGAGTCCTGATATGCCTGCGATGAAAATTCGTTTTTTAGCTGCGGCAGACAATCAAAACCCACAATTAGCGGCCGTTACGGGGGCGAAAGGAATTGCATTACAATTGAGTAATGCTTCTTATCATCCTCTTGCAATAGGGCAATACAGTACTCCTGAGCTTGTTTCTCCGGGACAGAATCAATTGACTTATTATGTTACCCCGATTCGCACTACAGCAGGTTTAAGTTCGGGAGCTTATCAGGCAATTATTCGCTTTCAGGTAAGTTATGATTAGGAGTCAACGATGTTATTGATACAGCATGTGACCGTAGGAATTAAAGGCCTTATTGTGTTCAGCGTTCTTTTTTTTAGCACGCTATTGTTTGGAAGTTTATTCTATGTCGTACATGCCGATACCGCAAATCTGAATTTAACGTTGACCATTACGATGCCCCCACAGTGCACGTTTAGTAGTGGCAGTTCAATACAAATTGTGCGTTTTGAAGAGGTACAACAAGGATTAATTGATGGGGTGAGTTATAAGCGAACCCCCATTGATACCGGATTATCTTGCAGTGCATTAGAAAAAAATGCGTTGAATATGGCGTTGTCATGGGATCCAGTAACCTTTAATGGTGTTTCTGCTATCAGCACAAACCGAACAAATTTGGGTATTGCCATTTATCGGGATTCGACTCGCTTAAGTAACGGAGCGTCAATTAACTTTACTTACGGTAATCCGCCGAACTTGTATGCGGTACCGATAAAACCTAGCGGTATGATGCTCAGTGATGCGGGATCTTTCACTGGCACAATGACCGTGACGTTAAATTATCAATAAACGCGGGACTATTTCATGAATAATACTCTCTTTGTTAGGTATTTTATCGGCCTACTTTGTTTATTGAGTCCGGTATTATCACGAGCATTGGATGTCTATTTTACAGGAACGCTGGTTGTCACGCCGCCAGAATGTACCGTGAATAGTGGTACGGTGGCAGATGTCAATTTTGGCGATATCCATGAAACACTAATTGACAATAGCAGTTATAAACGCACACGTATTGATTACACCTTAAATTGTACGAATGTCTATAGCAATGCATTAAAAATGACGGTCAGTTGGAGCCCGATTACGCTCAATGGACAAAATGTTATTCGTACTGGTCGGACGAATCTCGGGATAGCGGTTTATCAGGATTCGACTCGATTAAGTAATGGTGATGTTGTGAATTTCACTTATGGTAGCAATCAGCCTGCGCTTTATGCGGTGCCAGTAAAACCATCGGGAACGGTATTAACTGATGGCGGGAATTTTAATGGGACATTAACTTTTGTGGTGGATTACCGTTAAGGAGAACAAGATGAAATTTATTCACCGACAACAAGTGGCACTCTGCTTTTTTTGTGTAATAAGCTCTCCATTTGCATGGGGGTTAGGGGCAAATCTTTATGGTAATTTAATCGTGACGCCACCTGAATGTATTCTAAATAACAATAATCAAGCGGCGATTCATTTTGGTGATATTTTATTAACGCGCATTGACGGTAATAACTACTTACAAACATTGCCATTGAGTCTATCGTGTACAGGATTAGCAAAAAATAATCTGACATTGACCTTAGAAGGCGACCCTACATTGTTTAATAGCAATGGCGCATTAAAAACAAGCAATGATAAATTAGGCGTTATTTTTTATGTTAATAATATCCGGCAAGCAATTAATCAGCCGGTGAATATTAATTATACCTCTTTGCCTTCTTTAAAAGCCGCGCCGATTAAAAATATGACGGCGGGCTTTAATGATACAGATGGTGGTAGTTTTACTGCGTTGGCAACATTAAAGGTGAACTATCAATGAAAAAATTACTGATAAGCACAAGTCAACGTTATTGTTATTTATGCAGTTTAGGGGGGCTATTCATTATGATGTCCTCAGTGGTGGAAGCCAATTGGGTTTTTGATGGTACGCTAGTACTGCCCCCCGCGTGTGAATTAGGACAAACAAATCCTATACGCGTTTCTTTTGGAAAGGTGGGGGTGCGTAAAGTGGATGGGAATCTATTTAAACAAGACATTCCGTATCAATTGAATTGTCAAGGTGACTTAAATCAACCATGGAATGTGACATTGACGTTCAGTGGAACTCTGGCGGGTACGGGATTTGATAATGCGACATTACGAACAAGTAGCCCGATGAATAACGGAAAATTAGGCATTCAAATTCAAAAGGACGGGATACCGTTAGAGCTGAATAAGGCGTTTGCCATTGATAGTTCAAATCCACCGAGATTATCGGCGGTTCCGGTTAAGCGTGCTGGAACGGAACTGGTTGGTGATAATTTTTCTGCGACCGGGACATTGACCATCGATTTTCAATGACACGATAAAAGGAAATGAAAAAAATGCAAATACCATTACATCAATTATGGCCTTTAGTCTTGTCATTGAGTTTATTGGCTGTGCCGCTTTGCGCGCAGTCGGAAACCGTACAATTTGATGGAACGTTGGTTGAGGACGCTTGCGAAGTATATCCTGGCGATGAAAATATCGAATTAGATTTTGGCACTATTGTAGATAAATATTTGTATTTGAATACTCGAACACACAGTCAGCCATTTACAATTCGGTTAATTAATTGCGATTTAGTGTTGGGGAAAGAAGTTCAAGTGACCTTTATGGGAACTGAAAGTGTCGCTTTACCGGGATTATTAGCGCTTAATGCTGGGAGTCAAGCAAGTGGTATTGCCATAGGATTAGAAGCTGGAAATGGAACACCAATTTTATTGAATAAACCAAAAAACTATATTCAGAAATTACATATGGGGAATGGTAATAATCTTAATCTGAAAGCGTATGTACAGGGTGAACCTACTCCCTTATTGACTAAAACAATAGGACGAGGAGCCTTTGAAGCGACTACAACCTTTATTTTAGAGTATGAATAATTATTTGAATTTTTATATATGAATAAATTATCAAAAATATATTTTATAATTGAGATATCTTTTTTATAAAAAATAAAATCATTAATTTTAAATATTAGGATATATAAGTGAAAAATAAACTTAATATAATTATGGCTTTACTAATTCTAATAGTCAGTGAGCAAAGTATTGCAAAAAATGTTACCCTTACTCCAGGAAGTAGTGAGGCGACTACAGGTAGGGTTGTCTCCTCAAAATGGTTAGATTATCAGATAACTAATGGCAGATTTATAGGAAATTTAGAAATACGAGTTCGTCTAGTGCGAGCTTCGTTTTATAGTGGTTCAGCAGCTACTAGTTACAATTTGTCAGCTCAGGGCTCTCCTCTTACGGTAACGCCTTGTATATCAAATGATGCTGGATATGGTGGTTGTTATCATAGGACTCCTTTTCCTGTAGTAGGCTGTACTAGTGCAGATCAAGGGGATATTAACATTTGTATGAATCGTATAGTTGGCACTGAAGGAACGATAGTGATTCCAGTAAATGAATCGACATATCAGCTCTCTAGTCCTAATTTCTGTATGCGAAGTTATTTAGAATATCCTGATGTTAAAGCCCCTTATCCTGTCGGTAGCTTGAGCATTTATTTTGACCCATATACAGTTTGTGGCGAGGATAATGGCGCACCTCCTCCTATACCTGAGCTGACTGGTTCTGTATGTAACCTAAATAGCCAAAATTTAAATTTAAATTATTCATCAACAAGCTTGAATGTTGGAGGTATTACAAAAAGTACAAGTTTAAATGTCTCATGTACTACGGGTGCTCCCCAAGATTACCAATTAAAATTAATCGGAAGTAATGTAGTAGCTGGGCGTCTTAATTTTGGAAATGGTGTTTCTGCTCAAGTCTCGTTAAATGGGAGTCAAGTTGAAGTTAATGGCCCAGGGATTCAATTAAACAGTTTAACTAGCCAAACTATTCCGGTAAGTGCTACGTTAACTGGTAATGCATCAGTATCTGGTGTTAGTCAAGCGACAGGAATATTAGTATTAGAAGCGTTATAGATAGGGGTTAAACTACATTATTGTATTAACTAATTAACTAATTAACTAATTAACTAATTAACTAATTAACTAATTAACTAATTAACTAATTAACTAATTAACTAATTAATTTCTTTATCATTATATACTTGATTAGAAAGGATGTTAAATTTCAAAATACACATAAAATTTATTTGGCTTCTAAATTTTGCTATTCAAAAAAATAATTTATATTAGATAATGAAAGGCTGATTTTTTCTTAGGATAGATTGTATAGATCTTTCCTAAGAGAAATTTTATTATTGATAATTTCACAATGTTGCTTATATATAAACGGTATTATACATGCATCATTGCATATGTGGTTGTAAGTGATTATTTTAAGCAGAGTAGTGATTTAGTTATAGATATGGCTGAGAATTAGATACTAAAATCATCGCTATCATTTTTTTTGTATATGTGTAATCTGTTAATTTTAAAATATATTCCTATGTTATGATTGTATAGCGATCAGAAATTAGATATGCTTTTTCATATATTTTTATAAAAACTGTATTGAATGATTTAAATATGAAAGAATATATATAATTATCTTGATAGTATAATAATTAACCATAATATGAACTAAATACTAAATTTCAGCTCTGGTTGTAAATGAGATAAGAGTGCTTAGAAAACAAATATTATTACACTTGTGTATGAAACAAAAGTCGAAGATGAGATTATTAATGAGTTTACCAATTTTCAAATAGAGATGAATATTAACGATGAACATGTGATAATTATTCAGTGTAAGGGTTTATTTTAGTATTTTATTAATAGGCGTAAATAGTAAATTGATTGTAGATTTTTATAACATTAAATCTACATATAAGTAATTTTTGTAATAGTTCTCCCTAGTGTAGTCTTTTCTAAAATATAATTCCTAATATCATTGGGCTTTAACATCATATCCATTTCTTGCTTAACATAATTAATGCAATCATTATTATATATGAAATTTTTTTTGGTTAAAAAATATACATATAAATAAGATTGCTGATGTTTTAATTTTGTTTTATTTGTGTGTTTAATGTTTGTTAATTGTTTCAAAAAAATGTTATGTAACTTTTTATATCAAGAAATGGGTTAAATTTACAGAAAAATAATATAACTAATTGAATATATTTGCTTTTTAAATCTGTCGAAATATGATGCATTATACCTGTTAAAAAATATTTTAAATTATGAGTGTGTGTAAATATCAATCATTACGATCATTTTTTTGCTAAAATTTAGTGAAAAATTCTTAACATAAGTTATTTTCAAGAGAGTTATCACAAAAAATTTTTTTATCATATTGTTTTTTATTAAATAAATTTTGAGGATTCAATTTTAGTTGTGCCCTATCATATAAAGACGACCATTTGATTTTTATTTCAAAATTACTACATTATTGAGTAAATACATCTAATCACTCTATTTTAGCCGGTGATAAAATTTCTTATTGGAGTTGCTATGATAACTGTAAATGATAACGTTAACATTATGGTGGGAAATCACTTTTCTAAAGCTGTTGCGTCTGAAATTGCATATTTAAGGAAAAAAAATGGTTATACAGGTAAAGAGTTGGCACAATATGTCGGAGTCTCTCAGCAGCAGATATCTCGCTATGAATCAGGTACAAGCAATATAAATGTGGATACACTAGCGATAATTTTAAACATTTTGGGATGTTCTCTTGAGAAGTTTTTTAAGAAAGTTGATACTCGTATGAAAGAAGATATTCAATCATTGGTAAATTAATTAACTGATTTCTATATTTTTTATTTTTGTGCTGATGAAATAATACTGAATACAATATTTGTTATTGAAATTCTTAATAGAGCTACTCTGTAGAAGTGCAGGGAGACAGTAAAGTTGCTTTTAAAAGTGAAATTATCAGCGCTCTTTGTTAGATTAAACCGAATTCTATAGATAAAACTATAGAGTTCGGTTTAATAATTAATTTAAAATGTGAAAATATAGAGTTTATAACCAGTACTATTTGCAGTTTAACTTTACTATTGAGTATTACCCAACAATTATCAATTAATGGTAGAATTTATGCTAACTATTTCAAGTAATTGATTTAATATTGAATTTTTGGTGTTGAAAGTAACTAACTGCTTTTGGTATTTTTAATCATTCGCTTCATTAAGTGATCTAATCCATTGTTCTAACCTATTGCATATATTTTTCCATTCATCTAAGTGTATTTCATCACTTCGCTGCTTTGTTAGTTCTATTTCTAATTTTTGTAATTGGGCAGAGATATCTTTTCTATTTACAATGCCTAAAGCCCCTCTTAAGCGATGTACTAATTGTTTCATATCATCACTATTTTGTTGTTCAATGGCGTCATTAAGCTGAGTGAGATCATTCTGTAAATACTCAATTATTTTATCTTTATCTTTTGTTTTTAGAGGATTAATAAAGCTTAAAGGTAAGTGCTCATCCGTAATTAACTTATGAACAAAATATTGTTCTAATAATTGAGATAATCGCTTCAATTCAAGTGGTTTAACAAGCCAATCATTCATTCCTGAATGAAGGCAACGCTTTTCTTCTTCTTTTAGCCCATTTGCGGTAACGCCAATAATTGGACATACGGCTCCTTCATCTCTTAATATTTGCGTTAACTGATATCCATTCATGTAAGGCATATTTACGTCAGTGAGTACAAGGTCAATATTTCCACTGTAGCTATCCCATATTGCTAGCGCTTCTTCACCATCATCAGCTAATAAAACATTACAGCCAAATAACTTTAATTGTTCTGTTAAAACAGCTTGATTTATCGGATTATCTTCCGCAATTAAAACAGTACAATCATATAGTTGGGTATGTGTTGTTGTACTTGTTTCAGAGACGTCCTCATTGTTATATAGGCTCAAAAGTTGTTTTGATAAGGTATGAATATTGATATTTAAATCATGAATAATAATTTGTTCTCCATGAAATGTAGTTAATTTATCTATATTATCTGCACCTATACATAATCTAGCCGCTTCAATATTTTTTTCTTGAAGTTCGATTTCATCCAGCCACACATTTACTTCCCAATGAATTAACCAAGAGTAGATATTCTCAGTTATTTTTTGATAAGGTGTTTGTAACCAAATATTCATACCGTTCAAACTAGGCCATGTTGTTTGATTTGATGAGGGAGGAAGGAGGATCTTAACTGTAAATTTACTTCCTTTATTTATTTGACTCTCAACATTTATTGTTCCGCCCATTAGTGTAACTAAATGTTCGCAGATAAATAATCCAAGGCCGGTTCCACCATACGTGTGTTGATCTGTATGCGCTTGAAAGAAAGGTATAAACAGTTTCTCTTTTTGCGATGATGATAGGCCCATGCCTGTATCAACGACAGAGATGTCTATCTGAGCATCTTCTGATGAAACATAAATTGTAATTGAGCCTGTTTTAGTAAACTTAATTGCATTACTTAATAAATTACCTAAGATTTGTTGAAGTCGATATCCATCGCCAAATCTTTTTGGAGCAATCTTGCAGTCAATACAACTGAAAAGAAGTAATCCTTTCTTATCAGCTAAATGGGTATAGGTTTCTATGGTAGAATGTATCGTATCTAGTATATCAAAAGGCTGATTATGTAAATGCAACTGATTAGCTTCAATTTTACTCACATCCAGTATGTCACTAATTAAATGCATGAGGAGTTGTGAGGTTGTAGATATACGATTTAAATATCGGTTTTGCTCCTCTGATAGCTCCGTTGTGGGAAGTAGTTCGAGTGTTCCGATTAAACCATACAGGGGGGTTCTTATTTCGTGGCTCATTGTCGATAGGAAGTTTGATTTTGCTCGATTAGCATCTTCAGCTGCCATTCTAGCGTTATCAAGTTGTTGCTCAATTTCTATTTGCTTAGTAATATCTGTAAATGCACATAAAATAACCTCTTGCTGTCTATAATATGTAGAGGTATAAGCAATATATAATGTAAATTCACCAGAGGTAAAAGATGAAATATTACCGTAACTACTATTTTCTATCGATAACGAAGATATAAATTGACGATATTCACGAGAATAAAAAGGGTTGTTATTTTTGGGTAATTTTAACCATATTTCAGCTAATGGATTTGCAAAAATAATTTTTTGATCGGTTTTAGAGATAACACAGATCCCAATAGGTGTTGTATCAACAAGTGTTCGATTAAATGATTCACTTTCAAGTAAATGATTTTGAAATTCAATGGCGGGTTCAAGGACTGTACGTTTATACCATAGCTGGTATAACCAACCACAAAGAAGGCTAAAAAATACAGCACCAATTAGGCTAAGCGGTAACCATAAATTATCATCAAAAAAAGAATGATATTTAACCTGATAATAGCCTATCCATTCACCTGTTTTATTTTGTAACTTTAGAAATAAGCCATCTTTAGTATAATTCAAACCATCAGTGAGACCTTCAGGCAGAGATGAAGAACCTAGCAGTTGTCCATATTGATGATGTATTAACCAAAAATTATGGTTTAGTGTTGGATTAAGGATCCTTTCTAAAACACTAATCCTCTGAGGATTAAAAAGTGTTACTGCATAGATATCTTTTGGTGATAACTCAGCACCTTGCCATAAGTTAAAGTCAAATCCAGCGGGAATGATACCGACTAAATCATTCCCTAGCTCTAGAGTATGTATCCAGATAATTTTATTTTCATACGTATGTTTAGCGAGTTGCTCTTGTTCGTTTGAATAGTGGGTGAGTTTTTCTTTGATGTCGGGAATTGAGCGACGTACGGTTTCTGTTACTGTTTTAAAAAGCTCTGCGTCAATAGATTCATTACCAGTAAGTGTATTCACTGCGGGTACACTGATACTGATATTATCATGTTCATTGACAAAAAATACAGCAGCAGCCGGGAAGTAAGATGAACCCCAAAATGTGGAGTAATAATCAGCTAGATAGGCACCTAATGAAAATAATATGCTGGGAAGATGTGTACACTCTAAGTTATTATCACAAGCTAGGGTGAATGGCATTCCAACTAATGATTCTTTTCCTTCCAATAAGCTTAAAGGCCAATCTGCTGGGGTTTGTTGATATTCTAATGAATAATTTCGGCTTTCTATCATTTCAGAAAGATGGTTATTCTCTTTAGCTAACTCGAGTAAAAATTTCTCTTGTTCTCTTAAATATCCAATATATGATGAAAAATCAACTTCAAGGCGACGTTTTTCTTGTTCAATGATTCGCTCGGCACTCCAGAACAAGGCTGCAAGCAATACAAGAAGAAGAGGAAGGGCGACAAAAATCAAACTATTGAGTTGATTTGAGGTATGTGTAATACGTGAAAAAGGAGATGGATATTTTTTCATAATATTGATAATTTCTATACAATGGCTATTTATAATATAGGATTATTTTTATGAACTGTCGATTTTTCTTAGCAGTTTATCTTACTGATAATTGAATTAGTCTAAGTTATTTATTGAATATTTAATATTGAGCGTCAACTTTTAGGAGTATCAGTTATTATTTGATTCTTAATAAGAAGGTCATTAAAATTGAAATGGATTATTTTTCTATCATGTTTAAATATTTTAGAAAAATTATATAAATATCAATACTATAAATTTAATTTAACTTTATGATTTTTATGAATAATGTTTGGAGTGTTAATATGTCGCAGTCATCTGCTAGTAATGAAAAATTGAACCCTAAAAATAAAATAATTGTTGGTATTAGCTCTTGCTTATTAGGTCAGCAAGTTAGATTTGATGGCGGGCATAAACGATTAGCTTTCGCTGTTGATGATTTATCTGACTATTTTGAATATCAATCTGTTTGTCCTGAAATGGAAATAGGGTTACCAACTCCTCGGCCTGCATTGCGATTAGTTAAAGAAAATGAAATTAAATTGAAGTTCAGTGATGGGCGTGAAGGCGATTTAACCGATAACATGTTACAATTTTCTACGGGATATTTAGAAAAAATAAGTAATTTAAGTGGTTACATTGTATGTAAAAACTCACCTAGCTGCGGTTTAGAGAGAGTCCGTGTGTATGATCCCGTTGGAAATGGTAATAAAAAAGCAGGTACAGGCATTTTTACGAGTCAATTATTAAAAAATATGCCTTGGTTACCGATTGAAGAGGATGGGCGTTTAAGTGATGCTCACCTCAGAGAAAATTTTATTAATCGAGTTTTTGCATTAAGTGAACTTAACCATTTAAAAATAAACAATTTCACACGTCAATCATTGATAGATTTTCATACCAGATATAAGTTAGTTTTATTAGCTCACTCACAGCTACTATTTCGGGATTTAGGTCGTTTTGTAGCTACAAATAGAGACTGGAGCTCATTAGATACGCTTTTTGCCGAATACCGGAATAGATTTATGTCTATATTACAGCAACAAGCAACAAGGCGTAACCATACAAATGTCTTGATGCATATACAAGGTTATTTCAAACAGTACTTAACCTCTAAACAGCGTCAAGCATTGAGTCAGCTGATTTTAGATTATAGACATGGGATCCAGCCGTTATTAGCGCCATTAACACTGCTAAATCATTATTTATCGGAGTATCCAGATAGTTACCTTAGTAAACAAAAATATTTCAGTCCATATCCACAATCATTGAGACTTCGTTATGGGCTATAAATTAATTCTACATACACAAAACACTCATCTTAAGTATATTTTCTAATATGATCTATGGTGATATGTGATTATGTATTACCATAATTATGTTTTGATTTATAGCTTACTAAGCATTATCAGCGATAAATAAAGATAATAATGACGTCATACTCAAATTAATCCTTGTAAAACTGACCAATTTTTATTATATAAAGACTTAGTAAGCGATAAAATCATCTAAATAGATATAAATTACTCTAGTAAAGATAAAAAATTTCGAGTATGGGAGTGTTGACAAACAGATCTACACCTTATCATTGGAATATTGCATTTATCAATAGATTCTTCTGTTAAGAATATCTGTGAAATATATTTATCGTTAATATTTTTGATAGTTAATGAAGAAAAATCAATAATATAAATCTTTAATAGTAAATATAATGACTGATGTATCATTAAAAATGACAGCATGACAAAGTTCGACTTATTTTTAAAAATTTTTGAAATGATCAATATATTTAGTTTATGGTTTTTTTAGAATAAAGCATGATATTAATCAATAATATTTTTTTCTTGAAAGGGAATAATAATTTAGATTTATTTATTTTTTAGCATATTAAAAAATATTAAGATTAAAACTACATAAAGTTAATAATATTTATAATTAAAAAATTTTCTATCTTGTGTTATACTTGGTACTATACGAGAACATTTAAATGTTATTTTGAAGAGGGAAACTATGAGAACACCTGTATTAGTGACTAAAGAAAAATTTGTTACATCTTTGGATAACTACAAAACAAGTCTTTCTTATGAAGGTTTGTCTTTGAAAAATAAAGAAAAAAACTGTCTATTCCAGAGCTAAAACGTAAATATGCGCGATAAATATGGTATCAGTCAGGATATATACTGTTATTCAGGCACTGACGTTCTTATTAATTTGCTTAACATATGCGATGTAGAAGTTCTTGAAGAGGCCGAAAATAGCTTTTACAACAGAGAGATATCTTTCATATCAAAGTGATAAATTCGATATTTCTTAATTTAATTTTTCTCATTTAAATTTTTTTATTTTTATTTTTATTTTTATCTTTTTCAAGATGTTTATGAGTGGGCAGGTAAGATTAGGAAAGTGGATATTTCAAAAGGTAATACCCGCTTTTGTACTTTTTCAAGGATCGAACCTGAAGTAATAAAGCTTTTTAATAACATCCCACAACTTGCAGATCATACTCATCTTACTGATTTAGTTAAAGATTTGGTAAGTTTATTCTGTGAACTTAATCTACTCCATCCTTTTAGAGAAGGAAATGGACGTACATTACGATTCTTTTTTGAAGATATGCTTTTTGTACTAGGCTATGAAATAACGTGGCCCACTATCTCTCAGAATGATTGGATAGATGCGAATATTGCTGGTGTTTATCTGGATCTTGAACCACTAATTACCATTTTTACATCAGCTGTACAGCCTAGATAGTAATTATTATTTATCTTCACACCGTGGTGTCTTAAAAAGCTCGTTATTAACTTAAATCCTTGTTGGTTGTAAATCCTACCTTATTTTTCGTCAAAAAGCCTTAATATAGCTAAATCTCTCTATAATCAATTTTAAGCCATTTTTATCATTATTTAATGAATCACATTAGAAGTGGTTTGAAATCCTCTCCTAATAGGTTTTGTAAAGCCTATTTTTTGACCAATCCTTCTTGTTTTTTATTATTGCGCTTTATCGTCATTCTCCGCAAATGATGTATTTCGCTTATTTTCCCTTATTTAGTATGATCGTTATGAGGATCTTCAATATATCTTGTTTTTTTGAATGATTAATATTATCCGTGTTATGTAACTTATTGCGGTTTAAGGGAAAAAACGCAATAATACCTAAATTCAGCAGAGTTAAAAATCGGCTCTAAAAGGTGAAAGGATCCGATGATCGTCATGCGCGTGTGCGCGATTTTTCTGTTACCGCGTCACTTTTAATTTCAATAGACGATAATATTAAAGGTAACTATAAGTATAGTGATTATTAAGGTAATGTATTATGTCTGCTTTTTTTCCGGTCAAACCTGAAAGTGGTAAATCAATTTTACAGCGACAATCTCAAGCCCTTTTACAAAATGGTTATCTAGAACGTGCGCGACAATTACGAAATTTGGCCATTGCAGCAGAGTTAGATTGTCCAAAATATTTATTGGCCCCAGAAGTGAATCAACTTTTACAATTTATTCCCGATCTGCATCAGCGTACGTTGATTGATACGTTATGGAATACGGGCGCTCGTATCCATGAAGCGTTGGCATTAACGAAAGGGGATTTTTACTTAGATGAAGAAACTCCTTTTGTGGTGTTAAGGACGCTCAAGCAGCGGGAAAGGCAAACAAGCGTTGGTCAAACAAAGGTTAAATCTCGGCCTAAACGGATTGTTGCACTCTTTGATCCTCAATATGTGCAATTGATGAAAAGTTACTTTGCGACGATGCGATTGAAGAATCAAAGCCAGATTTGGCCAATCCAAAGTGATAACACGGTCCGAAATTGGCTACGTTCTGCGGTTGAACAAGCGGAAGTGAATGGTGCTTCATATGTTGTTAATCCGATCACCTGCAAAACATTTCGGCACAGTTTTGCGATGCACCTCATTTTTAATGGTGTCCCGATGAAGGTCATCCAAGCATATTTAGGACATAAAAAGTCAAGTTCTACAGATATATATACGAAAATATTCACTCTAGATACGATGTTGCATTTTGATATTTCTTTTAGATAACTATATTGGAAATTATATTTTCAATATCATGGTGATTTCAGATTGAAATACTCAGTTAAAATTTAATAATTATGATAAAAATCAATAAATTATAGTGACTCAAATGATGGGGAGAGTGATTTTTAAAGAATAATATTACATAAGTAAATTAATATTAAAATAATAAATATTTACTTATTTAATTTTAATATTAGTAATTTTTTTTACTAAATATAAAATATCTTCTTAATTTTAATTTTCCTAAGATCTATTAATATTGGCGATTTCAGGCTGAAATACATTCCCGTTTTTATAATTAAACATATATTTATCAATAACTTATTGTTTATTTCTTGATGGGGATAAAATAATTCTGAAAAGGTTGTTTACAATATCTAACTTATGTAGGATTATTCTTTCTAGTTAAGAATGCTGCATACGGAGATTATCTAGCATGGTTAGGGTAAATAATCAGTTCAACAAAATTGCAAGCCGTTCTGTAAGATTGTTACAGTCATTGACATCTCAAGTTCAATCGCAAAAAGAAGAACTCAATGAAACGACTTATTATCAAGTTTACTCTAAAGCTGCGGTCGCTAAATTGCCTAAACTTACTCGAGCTAGTGTCGATTATGCCGTCAATGAAATGGAGAATGATGGATACTTGTTTGAGAAAAGACAAGCCGGGACAGCATCAAAATATGCGATGACGATCCAAAATATTATCGATATTTATCATCACCGCGGTGTACCAAAATACCGTGATCGTTATTCTGAAGCGTTTACTTTTTTTGTTGGTAATTTAAAGGGAGGGGTATCAAAAACCGTCAGTACAGTATCATTAGCGCATGCATTACGTACGCACCCTCATCTTATATATGAGGATCTTAGGATCTTAGTGATAGATCTTGACCCTCAGGCATCTGCGACGATGTTTTTGGATCATATGCAATCTATTGGAACTGTTGATACAACAGCCGCTCAGGCAATGTTACAGAATGTTAGCCGTGAGGAATTATTTAACGAGTTTATTTTACCTTCTGTTGTACAAGGCGTAGATGTTATCCCAGCGTCTATTGAAGATGCATTTATTGCATCTCAATGGGAGTTGTTGTGTGCGGAACATTTACCTGGGCATAATATTTATACTGTTTTACGTGAGAATATTATCAATAAAATTAAGCAAGATTATGATTTTATTTTTATTGATAGTGGTCCTCATCTTGATGCTTTTTTATCTAATGCAATCGCAGCAGCAGATATCTTAATGACGCCGGTACCACCTGCACAAGTTGATTTTCACTCAACATTAAAATATTTAACTCGCTTACCCGAGCTCATTGACTTGATAGAATCAACGGGGGTAAGCGTTAACTTGATCAGTAACATTGGGTTTATGTCTAAATTAGTCAATAAAACAGATCATAAATTATGCCATAGTTTAGCAAAGGAAATTTTTGGTGGAGATATGTTAGATGTTGCCTTGCCAAGACTCGATGGGTTTGAACGTTGCGGCGAATCATTTGACACGGTTGTTTCTGCTAATCCAGCCACATACATTGGCAGTGCTGAAGCGTTAAAAAGTGCAAAAATTGCTGCGGAAGACTTCTCTAAAGCTGTTTTTGATCGGGTGGAATTTCTTCGCATGAATAGAGGTTATTATGCAAACTAAAAGAAAAACTATCGGAAGAACGTTGAGTGCCTCAACGTTAACGCATTTAGCAACAGATCAAAAGCACTCACAACGTTTTATGCTTAAATCAGGTAAGTCAGCTATTTTTTATTTGACTGACATTCCTGCCGATGAATTAGCAGAGAAAACTTTTGTAAGGTTCTTAGTTAATGGTCGAGATCAAAACGCATTAACGCCAGAGTCACTTGCGGATATTACAAGAACCATTAAGTTACAACAATTTTTTCCTGCTATTGGTCACAAAATAAATGGAAAAATCGAAATTTTAGATGGCTCAAGACGACGTGCCGCTGCTTTATTATGTCATGTTGGATTATCTGTTTTAGTCACTGATTCAGAAATCAGTAATGATGATGCCAGGCAATTGGCTCTCGATATTCAAACTTCAAAAGAACATAACTTAAGAGAAGTTGGACTGCGGCTTTTAAAGTTACGAGAGAAGGGGATGTCACAAAAAGAGATTGCTCTTTTTGAGAATTTATCAGCGGCAAAGGTTACGCGAGCAATTCAAGCAGCTTCGGTAACAGATGACATTATTGCATTATTCCCTGTTCAATCTGAATTGGCTTATAGCGATTATAAATTACTGCTTACTATAGACCAACTCATTGATTCAAAAAAGCTTATTAAGAAAGACATCATTAATGACGTTAATGAAAGAATTGAAAGACTAATAGACATAAACAAAATAGCACCTGATGAGTTAAAGAAAACAATTTTAACTACATTAAAAAATATTACAGATCAGTTAGTCTCTAAAAATAAAAAAAATGAAGTGACAGTAAAACAACTTTGGGGTTTTGAAGATAAGAATACTTATGCCAGAAAACGAGTAAAGGATCGAGGATTTAGTTACGAATTTAATCGGATGCCAAAACAATTACAGGAAAAACTAGATGAAACAATTCAAACTGTAATGCAGACGTATTTTGATAATATAAATAAAGAATAAAAGAAATTAAGCCTAAAGTGACCACGCTATAAGGTGGCAAGACATGGGATGTAACACACGAAATGTGCTGGGAACCCACAAATAGAAAACCCCTGTAATCTTCTCTATCTTGGCGGACTGAAAGATTATCAGGGGTCATCAGAACAATTCTGTTAGGGGTAATGTTGAACTCCTAATGGGGAGTATAGAATTATGCGCAAAAAAATTCAACTCCTTCCGTACAACATAAGTGCGGAGATGCATGTCTAATGAGACCTCAATTCCTGTAATTCCTTGTTCTGTCGGTAAAATTCATCGACATTACACACCAAAATTTTTAGGCGAATTACCTAAACTGGTGCCCGTACGTCGTTTTGCCGCGGCGTTAAAACGGCATGACTGGAATCGCAACCCGCATATTTACCAACTGCGTTATAGCCGAAAGCAGCGGATATCGGTGCGCTCAGAGCGTCGAGAAACCTTTGGTGCGTTAGCGATGGCAATGATTGCCTATGCGGATTACAACCCAGAAAGTGATGCATTATTCGAAGTGATGTGCTCAGTGGAGAAGTTGGCAGAGTTGTGTGGTCAACTGTATCGCTATGATAGTGGGCGTAAAAGTTACGACCCGATATTGCATGCACTGCGTGATTGGGAGCAAGCTAAGCTCATCGTGATTGACCGCGATTTTGATATCGAAGCCAAGCAATACAAAGCGATGCGGATTTGGATACGTCCGGAGTTTTTTCATGGACTCGGTTTTTCACCGTTGGAGCTGCGGGGTGTGGTATCCAGCTTTAGTCGCTGGATGGAAAAGAAGGGATTAAAAGAGAGCTACCAAAAACGGTATGCGCAGCATGTGTTACGGCTCGCCCGTGCAAATGTGGCATCCCTCGATAATAAGCACAAGCTTCGCAACTTACTTAACAAGCTCAAAACACTTGTGATTGGGGAAGATGATGCACTCAAACAAGAGAAAAAACATTTAGCGAAGGCGTTGAAGGAAAAGAAAGCTTTAGCGCAAAGTACCCGTGCGCCAGAAAGTCCGGAGCATGCGGCATGGCGGCGTTTTGAAGCGTGGCGAGTGACACAACCGATAGCCGCGGTTATGGCATTTGAGCGTGAAATGAAAGCGTTATACCCGAGTATTCAAGGCCAGGCGATTTATCTTTACTATCTAGCGCATTTACCTGACGCCTAATCCTTCTTTTTAAATTACCGTCTTAATTGGCGGGGGTTCTGTTCACCCTAAATTTGGTTCTCTTATTTTTTAAGCGAAATTCTTGTCACTTTATGCTTCTCATTCATCCCGATAATGAAGGCACCTACATATTCGTTCTTTATTTATCCCATTAACTTCGAATGTTGTTTTCTTCTTCAATTACCTTCGAAGGGTATTGGTCTTTTACAGTTAAATTCGTTTTTAGGTTCTGAACTAAACGACCTTATAAATAAGGAGTTGCGGCTCTGCTTTTTCAAGCCGCACTCTCTAAAGAGATAAAACCAATAAAGCCTTCGCTTACAAGCCATAAATGGCTGTCGCTCAGAACATAGCTTCCGCACCGTGCCATTGCCCCCGTAAAGCTGGCCATAGGCCACCTTAACGCGCAGCTACAGCCGTTCATCGAGGCTACGCCTCTCGTCCGTCTCACTGCGTTTTTCAAAGGGGCAAGGAAATAAAATTATCGTTTTAATTTCACTAGGCTTAACTAGGACAGGGGATAGATAGGGGAATTAAACAACCTAATACCGCTAACGCGGGTCTCGACGGCCCTAACCTAATATTGTTCTCTGACACACTGTTTGCCGTCTACAGCCCTTCGGGCGGATGATGTCGGTAGGAGCTTTAAAAATATGAGGTCAATGTTGATAATGAAATAACATGCTAATAAATAAAAAAATAATTCAATAGTATCGTTAGATGAAATCTGTATATATTTCTAATGTAAAACTACAAATCAGGTCTATTAGATTAGATAATAATTAGAATTCAACTATGGTAGTTATAATGAAATTAATCATTTCATTAACCTATATATCTATATATTTCTTAATAAAGGTACATATAAATAATACAGAAAGTTACATTTTTAGAATCAAGTAACTTGTGAAATAATGTTTTAATTCGATAATATAACGTTATCATACTCAAGTTATGATAATGATTTTTACTCATTTAAAAGGAAATAGAATGCCATTATCATCAGAAAAAACAAGAAAGTGGGGGAA
Source organism: Providencia sp. PROV116 (assembly GCF_028482485.1). Classification (NCBI taxonomy): domain Bacteria; kingdom Pseudomonadati; phylum Pseudomonadota; class Gammaproteobacteria; order Enterobacterales; family Morganellaceae; genus Providencia; species Providencia sp. PROV116. Next base: position 36,169 of record NZ_JAMPQO010000032.1, read on the forward strand.
AATAAATCCGCCCGTTTTCTTTATTTCTGCCTTTATTATTTTATGCGTCGTTGCAGTAGCCGCTATTTTTCCTCAACGTTCTGAAATTTTGTTAAAAGCCCTACAAGCTCAACTTTTTGAGAATGCCAGTTGGTTTTATATTCTAGCCGTCGCATTGATTTTATTGACAGTCGCCTATTTAGGACTCTCTCGATTTGGTCAAATTAAACTCGGTCCAGATCATGCTCAACCACAGTTTAGCTATCTTTCCTGGTTTGCTATGTTGTTTTCCGCAGGAATGGGTATTGGACTCATGTTTTTCGGGGTAGCTGAGCCAGTAATGCACTATCTTGCTCCCCCCGTTGGAGACCCACAAACGGTTCAAGCTGCAAGAGAAGCAATGGAAATTACATTTTTCCATTGGGGTTTACATGCCTGGGCTATTTATGCCATTGTCGCCTTAATTCTCGCTTTTTTTAGTTATCGACATGGCTTACCGCTTACATTGCGTTCAGCTCTCTATCCCATCATTGGTGAACGTATCTATGGCCCAATGGGACATGCTGTTGATATTTTTGCTGTTGTTGGTACCGTTTTTGGGGTTGCAACTTCGCTTGGATTTGGTGTTTTGCAAGTCAACGCAGGATTAGCGCACTTATTCGGTTTTCCTGTCAGTCCAACGATGCAAGTAATTTTGATCGTTGTGATTACGGGATTAGCGACGTTATCAGTCGTCAGTGGTTTAGATAAAGGCATACGAATTCTCTCTGAACTCAATCTAAGTTTAGCGGGTTTATTATTATTATTAATTGGGATTTTAGGCCCGACAGTACTGTTACTTAAATCTTTTGTCCAAAATACCGGAGCTTATCTTTCAGATATCATTAATAAAACCTTCAATCTTTATGCCTATGAGCCGCAATCGAGTGAATGGTTGGGGGGATGGACATTATTGTATTGGGGATGGTGGCTTTCATGGTCCCCTTTTGTGGGCATGTTTATTGCGAGGATCTCTCGAGGCCGCACTATTCGTGAGTTTGTTACAGGTGTTTTGTTTGTTCCTGCTGGGTTTACACTGCTTTGGATGACTTTTTTTGGAAATAGTGCCATACATTTGATCCGTGATAATGGAGCAGAAATGTTGGCACAAGTCGTACAAAAAGATGTTGCTCTCGCCTTATTTGAATTTTTAAATTACTTTCCATTTTCATCTGTTCTTTCTTTTGTCGCTATGTTGATGGTCATTGTTTTTTTTGTGACATCTGCGGATTCTGGGGCGATGGTTGTCGATACATTAGCCTCTGGTGGTGAAATACACACTCCTGTTTGGCAACGTATTTTTTGGGCCTTTTTGATGGGTGCTGTTGCAATCACACTTTTACTGGCAGGCGGATTAACGGCATTGCAAACCATGACGATAGCTACCGCACTACCTTTTGCAATTATTTTATTGATTGCTATTATCGGATTACTAAAAGCCTTACGTATTGATGTGTATAAAAAAGACAGTCAACAGCTTGCTACCTTAGCACCAAGTACTGGGCGAGGGGGATTATCATGGCAACGTCGATTACGTAAAATAGCTTTTTTCCCTAAACGTAATCAAGTTAAACGTTTCATGGCGGAAGTGATTGAGCCGGCTATGCAGTCTGTCGTTACTGAGTTGGAAAAGCAGGGGACCGAGGCCGCTATCCATAATGAGAAAGACGATAGGGTGACTCTTGAAGTACAATTTGGTGAGAACCTCAATTTTCTCTATGAAATACGATTACGAGACTATTTGACGCCTTCTTTTGCATTAGTGGGTATGGATGATGATGAAAATAATGAGTCTCAGAAATATTACCGTGCTGAAGTTTATTTAAAGGAAGGTGGGCAAGACTACGATATTATGGGATGGAGTGAAGCGCAGATTATTCATGATATCCTCGATCAATATGAAAAACACATTCATTTTATTCATATTGTCGATAAATCGTAGCCATTTATTATGATAGGGAGGTGACGAAAGCGAGTCACCTCTCTTGGTAATAATGACTATAGACGAAAAGACTAACGAATGATGAGTAATGACACGGGCGTTTTATGTATCATCTCTGTCGTATGACTTCCGGTAAAAAATTGCCTCAATCGCGAATGACCAAAAGCCCCCATGATGATCAAATCAATATGGTGTTGTACTGCAAAGTTACACAACTCATCAACGATGCTATTGTCACCCTCAAGTAAATTGACTTTCACCTGAATACCGGCTTGATGAAGTTGGTTTTGTGCTTTTTTGAGCTGACAGTCTTGGTTACCGTACATCACCAGATAGCAATCACTACCAGCTAATAATTTCACTTGTGTTAACCGATGAATGACTCGTTCACCTTCCTCACTGCCATCAAATGCAATCATTATCTTTTTCGGTGGGGTAAAGTTTCGCTTACAGATAAGCACTGAGTTTTTTTGAAGTCGAATAATGCCTTCGAGTTGACGGCCAATATGGCCCGTTAATTCAGATTGCTCGCCTCGACGACCAAGTACAACAATATGCGTATCTTCTTGATTTAGCACTTCGGCTAACGTTCCTTGTCGCTGAAGTGTATTAACATCATGAAGACCTAAATCTTGAGTGATTTTTTTTGCACTCATCAATAATTGTCGGCCTTCCTCACGGGTTAAACGCGCTCGCTTTTCCTCAATATACACTAGTTCATTCAATAAAGTTTCTCGGGTATCAAATCCGATGATCCCACTTAAATCATGGTGTGCTGATGTCGAGATTTTTTCATTCATGTGTAACAGTGTCAGTGGTAGGTCGAGTGTTTGAGCTATCCAAGCACTGGCGTGACATACAGCAATTGCCGAGGACGAACGGTCAATACACCCAATTACGCAATTTTTTTGAATGATATCTGCTGCCATAATTAATGACCTCCCATGAATTTTTCAATTTTTTTCGGATCGTCATGAATACCAAATTTATCAACCAATGTTGCAGTGGCTTCATTCATCCCCTTAATTTCAACATCAATCCCTTCACGTCTAAACTTAATCACCACTTTATCTAACGCACTGACTGAGGTGATATCCCAAAAATGAGCTTGATTCACATCGATAATCGCTTTATCAATGTCTTCTTTAAAATCAAAGGCATTAACAAAGCGTTCTGATGTGGCAAAGAAAATTTGCCCCCGAACTCCATAATGGCGCACTTTTTTATCTAGCGTTGATGTAACTGTCATGTATCTCGCCACTTTATTGGCAAAATTAAGCGCTGCAATGAGCACTCCGACAAGTACCCCATAAGCCAGATTATGGGTCCAAACGACAACAATTACTGTGGCTATCATAACAACGCTGGTTGATAGCGGATGAACTCGTATATCAGCAAGGGATTGCCAAGAAAAGGTCCCAATTGATACCATAATCATCACAGCAACTAAGGCCGCCATTGGAATTTTTGATACCCAATCATTAAGAAAAACTACCATTAGCAATAAAACAACGCCTGCAACCAGTGTCGATAATCGACCTCGACCACCCGATTTAATATTGATGATGGATTGACCTATCATGGCACATCCTGCCATCCCGCCAATAAAAGCGGTGGCAATATTGGCAATACCTTGCCCTTTACATTCTCTATTTTTATCACTGGTTGTATCGGTCAAATCATCCACAATCGTTGCGGTCATCATCGACTCAAGTAACCCAACAACCGCAAGAGCGAGCGAATAAGGTAGTATGATAATGAGTGTTTCTACGTTTATTGGCACATCGGGTAAAAGGAAAATAGGTAAGCTATCGGGTAAAGCCCCCATATTCCCGACGGTGCGGATATCAAGGCCAAGGCCTATTGAAATGACCGTTAATACAACGATACACACTAATGGTGAAGGAATGGTCTTATTGATGAATGGAAACAGATAGATAATCCCTAAGCCTGCCGCGGTCATCGCATAAACATGCCAACTCACATGGGTTAACTCAGGAAGTTGGGCTAAAAAAATCAAGATAGCTAACGCATTAACAAACCCTGTTACGACAGAGCGTGAAACAAACCGCATTAAATTACCGAGCTTTAAATATCCTGCGATAACTTGAAATATCCCGGTTAAAACCGTCGCGGCTAATAGATACTGAAGGCCATGTTCTTTCACAAGAACGACCATTAAAAGTGCCATTGCTCCCGTTGCGGAGGAAATCATACCGGGGCGTCCCCCGATAACAGCAATAATCACTGAAATAGAAAATGCTGCGTATAACCCCACTTTAGGGTCGACGCCGGCAATAATTGAAAAAGCGATTGCTTCAGGAATTAACGCTAAAGCAACAACAATACCGGCAAGCACATCCCCACGGATGTTACCTAGCCAGTCCTGACGAGAGGAGGACAACAGCATAGTGGACTACCTTGTAATCTATCTATCCCATGATGGGCGAGTATATTTTTAAATAAGCGAAATTATCCCTAAGAAGGGATGACGAAATTGGCTGATTTAGTATCAACCTAAAAGGAGGAGGGGATCTCAGGGTGGCGTAAGACGCATAATGTAATTATTTGTTCCTATTGATAGTAAGTTTTAAAAAATCATGACTAACAGTACGTAATTAAGTACCCGATTAGCATGAGCGTATTGGTACTATACATCAATACGCTCACCATGATAAGTATTGTCAGAGCGTTACTTAACTCTGACACCTTGTTTGTCTATAATTAGCTCGCCATCTTCTTTGATAAACTCACGCTGTTGCGGATGAGATAATATCTCTAATACGACTTCTGAAGGTCGGCAAAGTTTAGTTCCTATTGGCGTAACAACAATGGGTCTATTAATCAGTATTGGGTACTGCAACATAAAATCAATCAGTTGGTCATCAGTATAAATATCATTTTCTAACGCTAATTGTTCATACGGTTCAACATTTTTTCGTAGTAACGCCCTTACCGTGATTTTCATATCGGCAATAAGTTGTACTAACATATCCTTAGACGGCGGTGTTTCCAGGTAATAAATAATCGTTGGCTCAACACCACTATTGCGGATCATAGCAAGCGTATTGCGTGAAGTGCCACAATTTGGATTGTGATAAATGGTAATTTCATTCATTCGGTTAGCCTTAATTTAACAGTGAAAGTCGAAGCACTAAAGCAACGAGAGTGACAATGAGCACAGGGAGTGTCATGATGATCCCCGTTTTAAAATAATATCCCCATGTAATGGTCATGTTCTTTTGTGATAAAACATGCAACCATAACAATGTTGCCAAGCTGCCAATTGGTGTAATTTTTGGCCCTAAATCGGCACCAATCACATTGGCATAAACCATCGCCTGTTGGATTAACTCTGTCGCATCACTCCCTTCAATAGATAGCGCACCAATTAATACCGTTGGCATGTTATTCATTATGGATGATAAAAATGCGGTAATAAATCCAGTGCCTAGAGTAGCTGCCCATAACCCTTTATCGGCAAGGTAATTGAGCGTTTCAGAAAGATAATCGGTTAACCCTGCATTTCTTAAACCATAAACAACCAAGTACATACCTAAAGAAAAAATGACGATTTGCCACGGTGCTCCACGTAACACTTTTTTGGTATTAATCGTATGGCCTCTGGCTGCAATCACCCAAAGAATTAAGGCGCCAATAGCCGCAATTGCACTCACTGGAATACCTAATGGTTCTAAGACAAAGAAACCAATAAGTAGCAGTACCAATACCAGCCAACCTGCTTTAAACGTTGTTATGTCCCTAATGGCTAAAGTTGGTTCACTCAGTTTGGTAACATCATATTGTTTAGGAATATCTTTACGGAAAAACCAATGCAGCATCACGAGTGTTGCAACAATTGCTGCAATATCCACAGGCACCATAATCGAGGCATATTCCGTAAATCCAATATTAAAGAAGTCCGCAGAAACGATATTCACGAGGTTCGAAACGATCAGCGGCAAACTTGCCGTATCTGCAATGAACCCAGCAGCCATGACAAATGCTAATGTCGTGCCTTTGTTGAAACCAAGTGCCAATAACATCGCAATCACAATGGGCGTTAATATCAATGCCGCACCATCGTTGGCAAATAAGGCGGCAACAGTTGCACCAAGTAACACGATATAACTGAATAATAGCTTTCCATTACCCCTGCCCCACTTGGCAACATGTAATGCAGCCCATTCAAAAAAGCCACTTTCATCTAAAAGTAGGCTAATGATAATGACGGCAACAAATGTCGCCGTGGCATTCCACACAATATTCCAAACGATTGGAATATCTTGAAAGCTAATGACACCAAAAATAAGGGCTAAAACTGCCCCTGCCGTTGCACTCCAGCCAATACCCAGTCCTTTAGGCTGCCAAATAACAAAGGTGATCGTTAAAATAAAAATTAAAGCGGCAATAAACATAACAACCTCATTTAAAAGGTGCTTTTCCGCACCTTTTATTTTTAGAAAATAAAACTTATTCTGCGAGCTGACTTAATGCAGATATCCCCACAGGCTCTGTTTCAAGCAAAGGAACGATAGCAACACGTTTTGCCAATGTTGATGTCACCTTTTCAATCTGAGCGACTTCCTGTTCTGCTCTTAAAAGTAACAATGGTGATGTTGTTTCCGTGATAGATAAACTGTTATTGATCACCCACGCCCACGGATGTATGTCTGCCCGTATTAAATCATTTTGCAAATTTTCCGCCTCAAGCACAGGCGTTGTTTCAGCGAGAGTCGTAATAATAACTTTGGTGCGTTCAGGATCTTGTAATTGCATCATCGGCGTTAAATAGTGGCCTTTTTCACCCATTTTTTTAGCAATTTCTTTATGGTATGCCCCTGTTGCATCCAGAAGTAATAATGTATGCCCAGTCGGTGCAGTATCCATGACGACAAAACGTTTACCCGCGTCTCTAATGATGCGAGAAAAAGCCTGAAATACCGCAATTTCTTCTGTGCATGGAGAGCGTAAATCTTCCTCAAGTAATGCACGCCCCTCGGCATCTAAATCTTTCCCTCTGGTTTCTAAGACATAATTACGATAACGCTCAGTTTCAGCGATAGGGTCAATTCGGCTAACTTGAAGGTTGGGTAAAACACCATCGAGGGTTGATTCAATATGTGCTGCTGGATCAGATGTGGTCAGATGTACATCAAGCCCTTTTTCTGCCAATTTAACTGCGATTGATGCCGCAATCGTTGTTTTCCCTACACCACCTTTGCCCATTAACATAATCAGCCCATGCTGTTGCTGAGATATTTCGCCAATCAGTTCTGACAAGGTAGGTAAAGAAATAGGTTGTTTTGTCGGGGTAATAGTTGGAATTTGTGGCATGTCATTAGATAACAACTGCTTCAGTGCATCGACACCCACCATATTGATCTTTTGTAAATAAAGAATATCGACAGGTAACGAGCGTAGTGCTTCAGGCATAGACTCTAATGCCGCTTGTTCACGAGAGTACAGCGCATGGGATAACTTATCATTTTCAGTCACCGCAGTTTCAGGCAAAACACCATTGACAATCAATTGCTGATTTTTGATACCCAGAGATGATAACTCACTATAGGTTCTTGCGACTTCCCTCAATGCGGCAGACTGAGGTCGTGCAACCAAGACTAGCCTTGTTAGTGATTTATCACTCAGCGCTTCCACCGCCATGCTGTACTGCTCACGTTGTTTATCAAGACCAGACATTGGCCCTAAACATGACGCACCATCAGGATTGTCACTAATAAAATCACTCCATGCACTCGGGAGTTGTAATAAACGGATGGTATGCCCCGTTGGTGCGGTATCAAAAATGATATGGTCAAATTGCTCTGTAATTTCGGTATTGGTTAACAACCCAGTAAATTCATCGAAAGCTGCAATCTCTGTGGTACAGGCACCTGATAGCTGTTCCGTAATACTCTGAATTACCGCTTCAGGTAAACTTTCTTTGATTGGATTAATAATTTTGTTTCGATATTCTTCGGCTGCGGCTTGAGGGTCTATTTCAATAGCAAATAGATTTGGAACCAATGTTACTGGCTTAATATTGTTGCCTATCGATTGAGAAAATACTTGCCCAACATTAGAAGCTGGATCAGTGCTCACCAGTAAGACTTTTTTCCCTTTTTCAGCCAACTTAATTGCGGTCGCACAGGAAATAGAGGTTTTACCCACACCACCTTTTCCAGTAAAAAATAAATAATTAGGTGTGTTATTTAAAAATTTCATTTTATTGCTCCTGTTAACAACACGTTGTACCATTACCACAACACGATTTAACAATTTCGACTTTTTCAATATTCGGTCGAATACCAAACCATCTTGCTAGCTCATGTCGTTTTGGGTATCGACCAGTCAGCACAATCTCACCATCAAGAATCAATAGTGGAAGTGACTCGGCACCTGCGGTTTCCAAAAATATTTTTGCTTTTGTGTTGTTAACGAACTCTATAGGCTCTTGCGCTAAATTAAAACGCCTTATACTTGCCCCTTGTTTTTTTAACCAATCCACATCTGTTGCGAAGTCTACCAATGCTTGATCGACTTCGGTTCCGCAAACACCAGTGCTACAACATAATGCGGGATCAAATACTTCTAGTTTTTTCATACCTCAACCTTATATATGATTTTTCGAATATGTTAACTTAAAAATTTTTATATAGAACAGCTACTCGCAGACTCTTTTGTCTCTAGACTCTTAAGCAAACCTGCAACTCTATTTTTCTCTGTGGCGTAAGTGACATCAATGATACTCTTCACCCAAGGTAGTAATGCCGGAGATAATCGATAATGAACCCATTTGCCATGCTTTGAATCGAGCAAAATACCTGATTCTCTTAGCATTGCTAGGTGCCGAGAAGTCTTTGGTTGCGATAAATTTAAGGTCGTATAAATATCGCAAACACACAGCTCACCTGATGCTTTCAAAAGCAACACGATATCTAATCTTGTATTGTCACCTAGAATTTTAAACAGCTGAAGTGGCTCCATATTTTCTCCTAATATTAATATATATAACGTACACGTAGTAATCACATCCGTCAAACTGTATGTGTTGCACGACTATAAATTGCCTAAAAAGTTATTTATAACCGTCTGCTAATGAGTTTAACCCATCAAGTTTGGCCTAGTTCTATAAGTCTTTGTATCAATGACAGAATGACAATCTAAATATTTCGAAGAAATATGGTCTAATTCTATAAAGTATTGATTTATTAAGATAATTAATGGATTGTGTTTTTAGCTATTAATAAGTGTAATAAGTATCATGACAATATTGATTATATCAACTAGTTTTCTTCCTTAAAAACGTAATCAAGCTAAATTTTTTTATGTTAATGTGATTAGATATATTATGCAATTTATCGTCATCAAACTGCAAAAGCGGGAAGGACAGAGAAGATGCTATTAGTAATAGAAAATTTTTTTACGCGGGAAGCATAATCTGGTAATAATCTCAATCTTTGTTTGATAGGGTGTATCTTTCTAAACTTCTTATGATAATAATACAAGTATAAATTAGTATTTTTTTATGAAAAAAATCATTTTTATTTTGGTGATTTCATCATGAAATAGATATATTTTTTTGGTGATAATCATTTAATATCAATTAGTTGTCCTGGATATTGTACTTGGAGCTGACTAGATGAATCTATTATTTATATCAATATATAATAGATTTTATTTATCATTTCTTTGTTACACAACGAGTTTCCCAAAGGCTATCAAATTCATCTTGTGATAACATGTCATCAATTTTTTCTGCCATAGGGATTGATATATCTATATCACCGTTAGAGTGTTTTAGTGTTCTAACAAAAAAACGTTTGAATCCATAAGGTAACTCATTTTCGAATCCAAAGACTTCCCCACAATAAAAACCTATTTCACGACCATGACTATCACTTCTAAAACTATGGTAAGTCATATTCCTAAAGCTAGCAGCAGCGGGATATGCTAATAAATCAAGAACAGATTCTTTAGCACGCGCTTCAGGCTCCATTTTACTATGAGATGAAACAGGTGTTAGCAATCCCCCAATGTATGAGACTAAAGCTATTAGAAAAACGATTAAATAAGAATATATATGTTTCATATGCGCTCTTGTGCTGCCTTCTACCTGAGCAATTATTCAATATAACCCAATATTAGTTAGATACTTTTATATGTATGAGTTACCACCAATCAATAGACATCAATTAACCATCATTATGCATTTTTTTGTGCTCTACTGAAGTATGCTATTTTGTCTAATCATGACAGTATTGAATGTTCTAGAGCATCATTATATGTCAAACACTGTCTATACATCTCCTTTCTAAAGTTAAATCACCTTTTCTCGTTTTAGGCATTGATAAAATACTTTAACAATCAGATTATTATAATTATTTCTTTCAGTGTCGCAAAATTCGGCATATCTTTCTATAGCCATAAACAGTATCAGACCTTATCTAGAGTTGTTTAATCTCTCTGAGAAGTAAAGAATATGCTTTTTATGCTGACTAAAATATTAGGATTTGAGCTTAATAGCATCTAGTAGGAATGCTAAAAATTTTATATGTGAGATGAATTAGCCAAGCAGATTCAATAAAGGGAATATCTTCATTGGGTTGCCTTGTAAAGCAAGTTGCTGTTTTTTTCATGTATCTTGCGGTTTTGTAACGCGTTATGATTTCTTTTTCAGCTGATAAATATCATTAGAAACAAAGAGATATTTGATACGGATAAGAGCTTGGGTTAGGGAAGCTTAATACGTTCATAAAAGATAGGTATTGTTATACACATCTGTTAGTAAGCTAGGTTCGCACTAACTTTAGGATGTCAATAAAGTCTATAGTTATTTGGTAATTATTATAGAAGCATCTTGTATTTAGATGCTCCTATATAATGTTAATAATTAATGTCTGCAAGTTGGCTATTAAATTTATTTTTTTCTTTATATATGCACAAATGTTTTTGATCTTCTTCCTCAAATTCTAAAGATAGAGACTGCATAAAATCGCACATATTTGCATTTAAGGCCTTTAGATACAAAAATAGTGTTTCTAAGTCGATTTTTGTTATGCCTGACTCATAGCGTATTAGCTGTTGCTCACTTTTTTGAATTAGTGCAGCAAATTCAGATATTTTATATCCTGCTTCTATTCTGAGTTTTTTTAATTTAACTCCTGCAGTTATTGATATGAGGTTAGCTTTTTTCATACCTACCTCCATTTTTTTGTTACATTTAGAAGTGATATTTTACATTTTGATTTTGTTTGTCATACTTACTATACCTTATCGTTTTTTGCAATAAAATTCTGCACCTTTATCTATTTTGTTTTTATTTTAATTTTTTTGTCTGTGTTTGTTTGATTTGTTAGTTTTTGTTACTGTTGTGGTTCGGTGGTATGGTGCTTTGTGCTTGTTGTGTTATGGATTAGTATGTGGAGGATTATCTTTTTGAGAAAATGGTTCTTAGTGATTGTTTTTATTTTGTTTTTTATAGTTACGTATTTCACAAAATATAATTTTGGATTTTAATTTTTCTGGTTAACTAGTATTAATCTTTATATTTTCTTATAGAAATTGATTTGTAGCACCTACTTCATAGATAAGTTATATTAAAAATATTATTAATTTTAATTAATGTTTAGTGATAACATCTATTAATTTACTATTTATGTGATTAAATTAAAAGGATATACCGAAATTAATATAATAAAAACTAATAAAGATTTTAAATAGATTCCATCTGTGAGACGAATGAAAGGCTAAAAGTAAAATGCAATCCTAAAATAAACTACAGTGGCTTTAGTATGAGCTAAGTGGAAAAGAATTAATAAGCTAAGAGCGTTTTTGCAATTTTATTATTACTCTTTACGATTTATTTTAAAGTTTTATAGGCAGCCTTGCTTACTTAAAAATAGAATGATAATACAAAATTAGATATAGATTATATCATTATATAAGCAAGCATAGAATTTAACTGATTTAAGATTTTTTAATGAAAATTAGATAGCGCTAATCAGTATATATATAAATTAATTTCTAGCTCTATAAATATGACTGCAATAACCAAGAGTAAAAAATAATTAAACTAAATTAATGGTTATTCGATTAACCCTATTGTTTTTACTTGGTGAATTTATTTTTTTATATACCGCGTTAAGATTGTTCTTATTTTTTTAGTGTTTTTTTTATATAGAAATAACTCTTACAAATTTAATTTGTATTAATTTTATTTGAACTTCCACTTACACGCATTCAATGTGTATTATCTTAACTTTAAAGTATGAATATATTTATTGAATTGTAATAAAATGTAATATTTTATTGAATTTTACTCGGTTTTATTATGATTACATATATTTAAACATAATAGATAATAAATTTTTATCTATAAAACACAAAAAAATAAAAACATTTAATTTAATATTACTAATCATACGCTTATAAAAACTAAAAACACTCCGTTTACGCGTAAAATTGGTATTTAGTTGATATTTATCACGTTTTAATGACTTTTTGATTGCTTCTATCTATTGTTATGTTGTTTTTGATTGGTTATAACACTTTTACTCTTATTTTAATATATTTATTATTAACGAAAATTAAATATGCAGAAATTAAGTTTTTATAGTAGGCACCATATGAAAAATAATATACTAAGTAATAGAGTAGGTTGCTTTTTAAGAAAGGCTCGTAAAGATAAAAACTTAACAGGAAAAGATGTAGCTAAATTAATAAATGTTAGCCAGCAGCAGGTATCGCGTTATGAAACAGGGATGACTTCACTAACATTAGATCAGTTAGATCAGTATTTAATTGTATTAGATAAAAAATGGATTGAACTATTTAAGTATATGGAGAGTGAATCAATTAGAAATAAAGCAAAAACTTCTTAATTTTATTTTTTAATAATAAAAGTTTCTGTGTTAATTAATAACATAGGATGATTATATTTTATAAAAAGCACGGTTAAAAGTGTTTTTTATACTATGTAATTAATTTTTGATGTTCATTTTAATTAGAGAGAATAATATGCTAAATAAAAAATTGGGTACTGTTTTATTATCAACAGTTATTGCAGCTTCTTTTGCTACCGTTGCTAATGCTGAAACTCGTACTGCTCAAGCAACAGCAACATGGCAAGCAACAGCAATTAAAGATACAACGAGTATGTTAGTTGTTACTCCATTAAAAAGCCTTACTTTTAATTATGCCGAAGGTCAAAAAAGCTTCAATCAGCAAAACGGCGCATTTGATATTGCTATTCAAGGCCAGTCTGGTGCTACAGATTTTAAATTAGCATCTAAAATTATTGCTAATACTTTAGCAAGAACAACAGATGATTCTAAATTAACAGTAGGTGTTAAATGGAATGGGGAAGATTTAACTAAAGATTCTGATACTGTATTAATTGATACATCTACTGGATTGACTTCAGGTTTAGACAATTTAGCTGCTGATGGTGTTTATAATAGTTCTGATCGTGCAACAGATCGTGGTGAATTCACTTTTGTGATTGCAAATGCAGAAGCTGCAGGTGCAGCAACAGACTTTAGTTCTCTCACAGACGGTACATGGGATGGTGATGTGAAAGTTCAATTTACTGCAACTTGGGATGGTTCCTTTACTCCAGCACCTAATCCAGAATCTTAATTTTTCCTAAATTTTATAACTGATATTAAGATAAAGATATTATAAGGAAATAATATCTTTATCCTTCTATAAATAGAAATTTTATTATGAAAAAAATAATTTTTGCATTAATTTTATTATCAATTCTACCATTAAAAAACAGTTTTGCTGTTAATGTAGGTAATATTACCGAAATAATATCAGCTGATGAAGATACACTAGCAAAAGAAATTGAAAATACGGTTGATACAGCAAGGTTAGTAAATTTAACAATAGAAAAAATCGATTCTCCACTAGAAAATGGAAAAGTTATTTCTGTAAATGACCCTAATGAAATTTTATCAACACCTGCAAACTTAATTCTTCCTGGTAAAGCAAAAGATGTATTTAAGATTATTTATCAAGGTCCAATGGATGATAAAGAACGTTATTATCGATTAAATTGGAAAGATGATCCTATTGGTGAAAGTGGTGTAACAAAAAGTTCAAAATCAGCATCAGCTACAACATCGGCAACAATTAGTACAATTCTTGTTGTTTCACCAAGAGTTGAAAAATTTAATTATGAATTTATTAATTCACAAGTATCTAATATTGGTAATAGCTCATTCCGTGTAGTGGCTTCAGGTCCTTGTTTAGCAGAAAAACAAAAATATGGAGTGGATGGAATCTGTCGCGAGCGTTATTACCTCATGCCACATTTAGCCGTTAAATTACAATTTGTCGATGTGAAAAATAAAAAATCAAGCGTTGGTATTTGGCACAAAGGAGAGTTCATTGTTGTCAAATAATTAAGAATGGACTTAAATTATGCGTAAGAGTGCTATTGCTTTATCAATATTGAGTATTGTTTTTTCGAATTCAGTTTACGCCAATGGAATTAAAAGCATAAAAATTGGTGGATATATTATTCCTCCTGCGTTTGTTAATGCGCTAGAAGAAGGAATGTCTGTTCCTGTTTTTTTACGATTAAATGATGATACTAAAAAGAATCAAAGTGATAGTAAAATTGCAGATGCAGTCATTGTTATTGAACAAGATAAAATTAAATTAGCAAGCATTCATCTCATTGAAAATAATAAAGGCGCAAAGCTTAATAATTTATTAATGGATAACCTTGAAGGCCTGCAAAATGTTATTTTTAATGGTGAAAACAATATCGCTATTGATAATAATGCAACACTTCAATTAAACATTTCTTCATTTAATTTATCATTAGATGTTGATAAAACTGCATTTTCACCAAAAGAACATGAGAGACAGTCTTTACTAGGAAATTCTTCAGTTAATTCATTCTCAGCGGTAGCTAACTATGATTTAGGTGTATTTCAGAGTCGAGTTAAAGATGCTAAAGACTCATCTAGTAGTTATTTCAATTTAGATACATTATTCGCAGCAGCAGAACATCATTTTAATGTTAATGCCTCAGCATATAGTATTGGAAAATCTAATTCGAATATTGAGCTATATCGTGCAATGTACGAAAGAGACTTTAACGGACTCCGTTTTGCTCTTGGATTAATGAGTACTTGGAATTTACAGTCCATTGCCAGTTTAACTGCTCTTAGTAGTAGTAAAATTTATGCAGCTTCAATAGGGAATAACTCTGCCAGTATGGTGACAAATAAACAGCAATCACTCACGCCGATTTATGCTTTTTTAAATAGCCCTGGTGAAGTCCGTATTTATCGACAAGGTAAATTATTAAATATTCAAAATTTTCCAATGGGTAATTTTGAAATTGATACAAGTGTATTGCCATATGGTATTTACGACGTCACTATCGAAACAGTTGTAGATGGTAAAGTTGTCACTACACAACAGCAAACAATTAATAAATCTTTTGGTGCGATAACAGGTAATTACGACAAACTGAATTGGGAAATATATGGTGGTTATATTGATTTTGATAAACGTCACTATGTTAGAGGTGATGATTCATATAGCCAAACGCCGGGGAAAAGTGCTTTAGCTGGCGTTTCTTTTGCATATAACTTTCCTGTACTATCGGGGGTTCGTTTCCAAATGTCAAATTATGGATTCGATAAATTTGTTGTTCAAGAAACAAGCGTAAATGCATCATTAAATAATTATATTTCAGTGGCTTGGCAAGGTTTATTGGATAACCATGGAAGTCATCGTAATATCACAACTATCTCTGTTAATATTCCTGAAGGCTATGGATCTTTGTGGGCATCTAAAGAAAAGACTATAGTGAGTGGTGAGTTACCACTCTACGATGCAGACAGTTATTCTTATGGTGGAACCATTAATTTTGACAAAATTATTAATAGAACAGGATCATTTACTATAAGTAATACGAAAGATAATCGTGTTGGTAGTGATTCTATTAACTATGAATACGCAAATACATTATTCTCTGGTCGCTATGGTACTGTTGGATTAAGAGCAGGCGTTCAGCGTTATCATTATGATAATCAAAACAGCACAAACGAAAAATATATTAACCTTGATTTTTCCTTACCACTTTCCACTTGGTTAAGCACTGGTGTTTCATCTACAAATGGTAATGTTAAAGCGAATATTTATGCGAATAAAAATTTTGAAGATTCGGTGATTACCAATGCAGGGGTTTCCGTTTCCAAATTAGTCAGAGATAAAGATAATGGTGAATCTGATTTTTCAACATTAGGCTATGCTTCTTATGATACTAAATATAACTCAGGTACTGTGACGATTAATCGCCCCGATAATGATAGACTTAATGGCAACTTAACCTCTCGCGGCTCTGTGGCATATAGCGACGGCATGATCACGCCTAGTGGTCAGCAAGGTAAATCGGGCGTTATTATTAATTCCGATATAAAAGGTAGCGGCAGTATGGTCGCAAAAGTAAATGGACAAAATTATCCAATTAGTGGAAAAAATACCTTTATTCCGTTATCTCCTTATTCTGATTATGATATTCAATTAATGAATGACGGCAAATCAAAAGACAGCTTTGACATTATCTCTGGGCGAAATAAATCTGTCACGTTATATCCTGGAAATATTGCTCTCTATCAGCCTGAGGTCAGACAACTTATAACAGTTTTTGGACGTCTAAAATCGCCTGATGGTGAATATATTAAATTTGCTGCAATTAGAAACCATATAGGGCATACAAAAACAGACGCAAATGGTGAGTTTTCTATGGATGTTGATGTTAGATATCCAGTTATATCGTTATTACAAGATGATCAGCAAACTATTTGTGAAGCAGATTTAGATCTTCAAGGCGCAAGAGGTGCATTGTGGGTCGGAGAGGTTACTTGTGAACCTCAGTCTAGCTTGGCAAAAAGATAATAGGGTATTTTAATGAGAATAATTCTTAAATTAACATTAACTACATGTGTTATTGCTAATTACTTAATGGCATTTAGCGCTCTCGGGGCAAATGTAACAAATAGCTATGTTTTTGTTGAAAATAATGTGGATAACGAATATTTCATTACTCCAAGAACAACAGATCCTCGTTTCTCAGGTTCCAATAAATTTACTAAATATGCGGGAGCTTCTCAACTTAGTCTCGGCTATATGGGATATGTGAATACAGGAATTCAGGCTAATCGAAATATTGATATTTGGTTAGAAAACTCGCAAATAGACAAGCCATTTACAGGAAATCGATGCATGCGAGGCTATTGTTCAGATAACAGTGGTTACTGGCCAGCTCAGTACATCGGAAAAAATGGGGCTTATAAAATAGTCCAAAGTAATATTAATGGAGAATCTTATTACGCACGAGGTATATTTAGCGATTCAGCCTATCATTACTTTCTTCAATTACCGGTAGGTACAGTTGAAAATTATAGTTACAGAGCTTGTATGACTAATATTGATTATGACCCAAGCAAGGGCGAGTCTTGTCAAAGTGTTGGTGGGAATATTATAGCCTCACACGAATTTAATATAACAAAGTCAGGACATATAAAATTAACATCAACAGGCGCATTACAAGAAATTTTTATTGACAGTAATGGTAATCCTAATATAGGTTTGGGATCACAATTTTGTCGAATAGGCATTATATCAAATCAAAATGGTATTATCTGTAAAGTAATTGATCATGAAACAACAGGTGATATATTTGCAAATATTAGATTGGCATTAACCATAAATCGAACATTAATACCTTTTGCACCAGCTGCAAATACTATATTAATAGGCCCGGATGATGGTAGTAATAGCTGGTATTATTATAATACAACATATCCCGCAAATTATTACTTTAAAAGTAATAATAAAAATGTATCAATATTTTTATCTAATACTTTTTTAAAACAATTAATTACTTCTGGTGTTGATTTTACTAATAGTCAGGAGTTTTTTACTTTTTCTTTTACAAATACTGCTGTACCTCAATCCGGTTACTATGAGTTCACTCCATCAAATACATTGATTATAAAACCCAGAGATTATGGTATTAGTATTATTCCAGCTGATTTTAATCCTAATCAATCTAAAACAGGGAAAGTCGGTAATGATGAGCCTCCTATCGAATTTAATTATATAGTTACAACGAGTGGACCACGACAAGCTGATTCTATAACAGCTAAAGTAGAAGGGCCTATGACTACGCTTAAAGGCCAACCATATTGTTTATTTAGCTCAAATGATGATAAATTTAAAGTTCCTTTTTCTGCTTATCTTTCATTTAAAAATAGTGATGGCACAGATGCAAAGTTTAGAGCTAGTTGTGATAGTAATGAAATCTCTCTAAAAAATGCTTTGTGGTCTGAAACGCCTTGGGATAAACCAAATCAAGATTTAGGTTCATTTTATAGAACAAATTTAGATTTATCCTTTCCAATGAACGAGTCGAATTCTTTTTTCACTTTAGATGGAATTGATTGGTTAGGGTCTGTCTCTGCTACGGGCAACGTAACTGTTAAGGCCATTTGGACAGGGCCAGATATTCAATAATCTTTATCTTGGGCTACATAATGTTTTAGTAGCCTACTTTTTTTATATAAATTTAGATGATTAGTTATGAAAAAAAATCTATGCAATATAATAATATCTTTAACTTTATTTTTTAGTGAAAGTGCACATGCATTATATATAAACTCAGATATATCCTCTATGGAGTCAGGTGAAGAATTTTTTTCTAAGTCATATATAAATGATACAAAAAAAACAAACTTATATACATTTTCTGCGTATAAAATAGATAAGCCTGGTAGCAATGAACATGGTCAGCCAATTGAAAATGGTGAAATAATATTTACACCTCTTAAGAAAATTTTGTTACCAGAAGAGCAGGAGTTTTTTAAAATTTTTTATAGAGGAAAGAAAGATAGTATTGAACGGTATTATAAAATTACTATTAGTGAAACATCATTAGACATCACAAGCGATGACAATAAGAATAAAAAACCATTATTCTATCCAACTGTAAGCTTAGAAACATACTTTGTAGTCAGGCCATTGAATCCAAAATTTACATATGAGTTTGAAAAACAGACTGGTAGTATCAAAAATACGGGTAATACTTACTTTCGAGTTCTGATTCATAAGAGTTGCGATATTGATGAAAATGAAGAGCCTTTAGTTCTTTATTTACTACCTAATCAACAATTCCAAAATGATATTCTAAAGAGTAAAGGTCATAAGTATATTGTTATTTTTAATAAGTATTATTCTATAGGAAATTGCGATTAATTATACGATTAAATTCAAAAGCTGATACGATAATGCCGTCCAATGTATTAATTTAACATAAGATAGATTGAGCGAATCTAAGTTGTAATAGCAAAGTTATAATATCAGTTATAAAGACTATTCTAATATTTTATTGTCAGCCTTAAACCACCTCCTAAGGAGGTGGTGATTGACCCTGTGAGGCTATAGCCTGAAGGAAACCCATGTTAAAAAACTACCTCTTACTCACCACTAGTAAAGAGGAAATAACATGGGGTTATACAGAAGTTCATCACATGTGTATTGGCGTTGCAAATATCATCTAGTTTGGACACCTAAATATCGTTATAATATATTGAAAGATAAAGTAGGAAAAGAGCTTTATAGAACAATTTATATTCTCTGCAATATGAAAGACAGTGAAGTATTGGAGCTAAATGTTCAGCCAGACCATGTTCATTTAGTTGTAATGATCCCACCTAAACTATCAATATCAACACTAATGGGAGTCCTGAAAGGACGTAGTGCGATAAGGTTATATAATCGATTTCCACATATACGTAAGAAACTTTAGGGTAATCATTTTTGGGCTAGGGGATATTTTTCTGATACGGTGGGGGTTAATGAAGCCATCATTAGGCGTTATGTAAGGCATCAGGATAAAGTTGATCAAGAACTCGACCAACAAATGGAATTGTTGGAGGATTAATAAAGAATATAGCCCCCTTATAGGGGGCCCAATTTAAAGCCACCTCTTTTAGAGGTGATATTTTACTAATGCTATTTAATAAATCAGTTATCTAAATAGAGGTAAATTTAGCTACCTCCATTTAGTAAATTGATCCAATGAATGCCAGATTTTAGTATGAAATTAAGTGAGCTATTAAGCTGGTAACTCTTTATTATGTATTTTTGTTCATTTAAATAGTTGAAAAGATAACCGTCATCAAACTATTTAAATAGATATTAATTTAATTATAGGATAAAGTAAAATTAATGTCAGCGTTAGCTTCTCCTTCAGTGACTTTGCCAGTAGCCTGATAAGCAGCATAAAAAGTTAATGTTGTTGCATTTTCTGTTGAAACGATTTTACCAGATGACGCGGAGTTTATATCTATTCGCGACGTTTTATCACTATCATAAAGTGCAATTCCAATATTTCTTGCCCCCCCTGCTTGTAATGCAATTAACTGTGGATTTTCTGTTAGTGATTCTCCCGTAAATGTTACTTGAACATTTGTGTAATTTTGTGGACAGTCATCAACAGTTAATTGAAAAGGAACCAATGGTGTTGTTTTTCCTATATTATCTAAATACTCTGTGCTAAAAGTTCCTAAAAAAACTGATGGCGTATTAACTAAGTTCACTGAACATGCGCCATTTTTTATAACTCCTGAAATATCGAACCTAATATCACTTGCTTGGGCAACGATAGTATATCCCAATAATAATCCGATTACACCACTACAAAATATACGCATTCAACCTTCCTCTTTGTAATAATTGGTTATATTCACTATCAAGGTTATTGATATGAAAACGTCACTGTAGCTGCTGCATTTGCAGTTCCTGGTGTTACAGCTGTTTGTGTGCGAATATATTTAAAATTTAATGGGATTGTTATTGTTTGGCCCGTAGTCGTTGTTTTGTTCCCGATTGAAAATTGGTTAGTATTTCCTTTTGCTGAACTATCAGGGCCAAAAGCTCTTGCTATGTTATTATAGAATACTTGTATACCAATCCCTTTTGCTGTTGAATCTGCTGTTAAGTTTAATTGGTCTGTTGTATTACCTGCGTTAGATGCATCTGTAATTGTCATCCATGGAACCACGTTTGAATCACATTTCAGCTCAACCGTTGTCGTGTAGGAGCCAAAGGTCTGATTTACAGCAGGTAAATCCGTCGTGATATATTCTCCTAATGGAATAGATACACTAGGAGATGACTCAACTTGACAGCTCAAAGCTGATACATTAATTGCTGTAGTATTTACATAAATATATCCTGTCTGTACTAAACTGGCATTTTGATAACACCTAAAATCAGCAATCTTTCGTCCTACAAACGTATTGGCACCCGATTCAAGAGATCCTGGTAGTTTTACAAATGCGAACTGTACCATTGCACCCAAAGTCTGAGCTTGATGAGAACTACCAGAAAATGGATATACAGTTGTTTCTATATTTGTTAATGGAGTCCAATTAGGGTTGTTTGTATCCTTTGCCCCCATGATCCAGCCAACACTTGGAATATTAGTTGAAAATATACGATAATTTGTTCCTCCGAGTGATGTAGTATAATTAGTTGCTGTAGAGGAGGACACAATAACTCCTTTAGTCATATTGGGATAAGCACAAAACTGCTGTTTCCCTGATGCATCCCATTCTCCTGTTAATAAAGATAAATCTGTTATAGAATCTACAGGGTTCGTATACGTAATTGTACTTGGTGTTAAGGTTAAGTCTGCTGCGAATGCGCATGTATTAAACATGCCTATCATAAATAGTGATATGGAAAATTTAATATCGTGTATTTTCATCATGTTATTCCGTGATTATTTCGAGGTTTGTTCTGGTATATGACATTCTACAATTACCTGAAGAACTGGCTGTTTCTTATCTTGTGGCAGTATAAAATTACCCTTACATTGTTGATTTTCCTCTGTACCCCATTGAGCCACAAGCTGCCCTTGTTCTGGTAACCCACTTAAGTAGACTTCGCCATGCGCATTAACAATCCCTGATACATATACGGATGTATCTGATTTTGTATTATCTTCTAAAGTCGCTACTGATCCAAAAGGTATAGGTTTTCCATCTGTCACCAATGTAACTAATGCTCTCCAACCTATGTGGGTTTGAAAATCAGCGTAAACTACAGCGCCTCTAGTTGGTATGACTGTTGTACTATTATTCACTAAATCTATTTGATCCCCCAAACTACTGACATCCAGTTGGATTCGATTTCGCTGATATGGGATTAAATATGGTACAACCGCATATCCTGCCGAATTGGTTGATATCCCAGTCCGATTCTGAATAGAGACCCCTTCTGCATCAGGTGCATTCACTATAGCAATAGTGTCACCTAATGATTGGGACAGGGTGATCCCTTTAGGATGAGCGACTAAACCGCCTTGAAGGCCATAATTTATCCTATGATAGTTTGAGTTATAACTGACCCCGCTATTTACTGTACCATTAGGCCCTTTATAAGACATGGATGCATTGCCACTGTTTTGCTGCCCTTTATTTCCATAGCCTTGTTGTATTTGATAATTCAGAGTATTATCTAATGCATTTCCACTAAGGCCAACTTGCATTGAGGTCATCCCATGATTATCTGTACTCATTATTGTGTTAATACGGCTGTTTGGTAACAATAAGTTGAAGGGAATATTAAAATTTATAGCAATAAGTTGATCTGCTGATTTTCCATTTGGTATATCAGAGTATGTGTAATTTATCCCGTAGCTTATATTATCCCAACTCGTGTTATACCCAGCACTTACGGTCTTTTCTTTACCTGAACGACCCCAATAATCTTGTTGGTAGCCATTAAGATAAACTGAACCATAATCTGTGAATGATTGATTGATAGTTGCTTGAAGCTTAGAACGTTTATTAAATCGAGTTTGACGAGAATATGTATCATTCGCCTCTGCAAAATCATAATATCCTTTAGTTGAGTAATGATATCCCGCTAACGTTACTGTTGTTCCTGTACTCAGTAAGCTTTTCGCATATTGAAATCGGTAAGATTGTCCATAGGATTTATTATATATACTAGGCTCTTTAAAGTGAGTATGGGCATCTGTCATATCAATAGAAAGCGCACCATAGCTACCTATATTGAACCCTGTTCCTAAAGCTACAGCTTGATAATCAGCAGAATAGAGAATTCCTCCATAAAGTGTAGTGTTCCAAGGTAAACCATAGATAAGTGTTGATTGGGCAAAATGTGGCTCTTTGATTCGGGAGTTACTTCTCCTATATTTACCAATGCTAACATTATAGTTTAATTGCCCTTCACGCTGCATAATAGGTAAAGAAGAAAAAGGAATAGCAAATGTTTGCTCACTACCATCTATTTCAGTAATAATAATATCCAGATTCCCGCTTGCAGAGCTTGGATATAAGTCTGTAATTTCAAATGGCCCTGCCGATACATATGTTTGATAAATTACAACATCATTTTGTTTTATTGTAACTTGAGCTTCACTTCGAGCAATCCCTCGCACAACAGGTGCGAATCCCCTCAAGCTATAAGGCAACATGCTATCGTCAGATGCTAATTTTCCTCCCGTAAATTGAAAACTATCAAAGATATTTCCTGCTGTAATTGTTTCACCTAATGTCAATTGACTTTTTAATAGGGCAATATCACGTTCTACGTATGTATAAATATTATCCCATTGATGATGATTTTTATTATGTGTATAAACACTATAATTACGGGTACGCCATCCTCCTAAATTCACCCCGCTTCTCAAACTTAAAAATTCAGCATGCTCATCTTGATTATGAGCCCATGTTTTTGATCCTGAAAAATTATAATCTAATAGAAAAGCAGGAACTCCCTGCATCCAAAGTGCTGGTGAAACCGCACCACGAGCAGTTGTTTTCATAGCAATTTGTGGAATATTTAGAAATAATTTTTGTTGAGAAAAATCAAAGTTTACAGTTGCATGAGGAATTATATTTTCAATAGAATTGATCACCGTTTCATCTGATAATTTATAAAATGCTGGTGAAGCATGACTATCTACACCCCACTCAATCCATTGTTGTTTTGTTAATACAGGGAGCAGCTTACCATTGTCTCCGTTTACAAAATCGAGAGTATAAGTTCCAACAGTGTCATGATTCAGATAAACATTAACAGTATAGTGTCCAGATAGTTGTCCTTCACTTTTAGAGAAAATATCCAAGTTATCAATATCTGCTATAGATTGTAATCCTCTTTTATCTAATGAAGCTGGACTAAAATAGTCCTTTCCATGTGAGAATTGACTACTGAAAATAGTAATAAATACTGTGATATATGGAACGCAAACCTGCAATGGGAGGAGTAATTTAATCGTTTTGTTTAAGCACATTATGATAAATTCATATAATATAGTGGAATAAAAGAGTTACTCAATCTTAAAGAATAAGTAGTGCTCATTAATCTAATAATCTGTATGTGTATATAAACTAGCGGAGAGATTGAGTCCTTGTTGCCGTTTTTCCACCAAAATCATTGATAGCTGACCAAGTTACTAATATAGGAACTGAATTATTTATTTGAGTAACTTCCCAATTTTGTTCAGCAAAAGGAGAAATCATACCCGGTTGTTCAATCTCATTTTTATTTACAGTTAAAGTTTGTAGTGAGATATAAAATGGGGTTGGATTCTTTGCTAGTAGCTTTCCATTTTGATAAGTAAAAGAAAGATGTTGATAAGCTGTTGCAGCATCTTTTTGTAATAAATCAAAAGGGCGATAAAATAATTTAATTCTACTATTAACTGAAATTAATAATTGATTCTGCGCATCGGGATTAGAGGCTGGAATAGATTTAATATTTAGCCAATATACACTTTCACGGTCGTTAGGTAACTCCTTTACTTTTACAATTCGCAATGAATTCGATGCATCTCCATTTAATCGAAATAAAGGAGGAGTGATAATAAAAGGTAAATCTGATTTTTCATTTCCTCTTGTGAATGATGTGTTATCTGGTTCTAGCCATGACTGAATCAAATAAGGTACCTTATCGGGATTCGAGATTGAAATAGATACTTCTTTTCTATTTTCTTCATATACAAGACGTGTACCTGCAATCATAATTCCTGCATTGCACGAAGCCGCGAAGAAAAAAAATAGTGCAGAGCAAATAATATGAAATTTAAATTTATTAAAAATATTCATTAGCATAATTCCTTAGTAGATCTAAGCTTATCCTAAATTAGGATAAGCTTAGATCTTTATCGATTACTCGTATGAAATATCGATTGTCACATCAGCATTTGCTGCGCCACCACCCACAGTAGCATCTGTAGTCATATAACTAGCATAGACCGTGACATCACCACTTGAACTTGTCAAAGGAACAGTTAGAGATTGTGTATTTGGTTCGATAAAATCTGTTGTACTACTAGTTTTATAAAGTGCAATACCAACGTTTGAGGCTGCATCAACCCCTGATTGAATAGCAAATAACTTACTGTTTGTGGTATCCGCCTGTCCATTAAAGCGAATATTAGCCTGTGTAATATCCGGGCAGCTTGATAATGTGAAAGTTATAGGTTTTAAGTCTGTTGTGGCACCAACGTTATTAGCAAAGTTTTCTGTAGCCCAAGTTCCAAGTGGAACTGATACCGCTGTAGTACTATTAGTATTGCTGCCGTTAATATCTATTACGCATGGAGTTTCTGTAAATGCTCCTCTAAATTGAATTGTTCCATCAATTGCTAAAGCGCCACACGCACTGGCAGATAAAATAGCCAGTAGTGTAATTCTCTTTATATATATCATTATAATACTTCCTTTAGTAATTTTTAATAAAATGTCATTTTAGTATATAAAAAATTTCACTTCTCTTTACAAAATTTATACATTTAATTTTATATTGCTAAAATAACGAGTCGTTTTTTCAGTTAACTCGGTTACAATTATAAAGGGTCATTTTTTGTAGGTGCAAATTTGGAAAAATGTGCCTATCAATAAAAAGTATAATTGTTAAAACTGTTACATATAATAAATAATTATATAAAACAGAGTGTTAAAGATGGTTTGTTTTTATGTTTATTTTTTTATCTCAATAAATGATATATTTAATTGGCTTTAAACTCTTTTTTTTTGATAAAAAAGGTTTGATTTTTTGTAATTAATATAAATTTATATATAAACATATTTTGTAATAAAAATAGCTATAAATTCATCTTAATACTCTCAGTTTGAGTTTTTAGTTATTTTATTGTCAGCCTTAAACTACTGCCTAAGGAGGTGGTGATTAACTCTGTGAAGCTATAGCTTTAAGGAAATTATGTTAGAAACAACCTCCGTACAACTGAAGTCCCCACAGAGAACTAGTTCTATTAACGTGATTTTTTAGTTACTAAATTGTACCGGTTATCCAGTCATATATAGTCTTGAAAAGGCATAGCTAAAATAAACATAAGACTTATTGTTACGTTTAAGACCTC
>NZ_JAMPQO010000033.1:0-26487 GCF_028482485.1 Providencia sp. PROV116
GGAACCGGAAGGTAATTACAAAATACACAAAATTGGGTGCAAACAAATGCCGATAACTTCAAATCGCTTCTTTCTAGGTAACTTACTTAAAGCTATACGAGCAATAGATGCAGTTAAGGATTTAGGATATTATACTTAATTAAATTGTACCAATGAATTGTTGTACTTTGATAAAGTCTGTTTGCAGGTCGGAATTTTTTTTAGCTTGATTTTATTAGATGAAAATGCCATTATAACATTAGGTGACTGGCAATCTGGCGTCTGTCTCGCGAAGCAATAGCCCACTTTTTTAGGTCTACCTACATTATACTTAGTCCTTCTACATTTGTGATGCGACGAGTTAGATTAGCAGGCTATCGGTCTCCAAAAGTGTCTGAAATTTGGAGTACAGTCATGTCACCATATTCTTGTATTGAAATCGTCAGAACCAAAGCGGAAAAAATGGTGTGCTCTAATACTGCGCTCACGCATACTCAGGCGTTAGGGTTTATTGCACAAAATTTTATATTTTCGAATTACCATGAACTTGTTCAAGTTGCAAAAAATATACCGCTGGAATCTCGTTGGTTGATAGCCACTTTTTGTGATTCTGATTTCTAAGGTGTCATCTATAATTTATATGGCAGCTATACCGATTACCTCTCTCCCCTCTCTTGAGATAGCTGTAGAAGAAAAGTTATCAGGCGATATCGCAACTACCAATGCAGATGGTTTTACCATTGAAGACCTTGTGATAACAGATACCTTTTACGATGAAATAAAGGGGATTTTGGCCCTGCAAGTCGTATTCCTCTATCAAGGCAACCAGTTACCAGACCATGTTTACTCCAGCGTAGAATTCGAAGTCTAGGCCACAGTTCGTTTGTTATAGCGCGATGAAAAATGGAGTTTTATTGATGAGGATTTTGAAATTACGTACTTAGTATCCGATACTGATCGTGATTGGTACGAAAGTTTAGAAGACATCTGACAGTAGAACGGTGAGGCTGAATTCTATACAGGCTTACCTATAGCTATATTTATAAGTTTTAAAATAACCATCCATATAAAAATAATTTTCAATTTTCTAATATTTAAATAAAAATAAATATTCAAGTTATAGACTATTTATAACACTAAAATATTTCATCAAAAAATGATGATTTAATTTATAAGATAATTATTGTATAGTATATATTTGACATTTTAAAGAAAAAAAAGCAGTATATATAACCTATAAAATTAGTTCGTTAATATATATTTATGCATTATGATTAAATATAGTAAGTTTACTCAAATCAATATTTCATAAAGAGAATATAAAATGAAGCAACGAAAGTTTATTACTCGTAATGAGATTAATATGCTACTTGATGCTACAAAATACGGTCGTTATCCAGAGCGTGATTACTGTTTGCTATTAATGGGTTTTTTACATGGTTTTAGAGTCAGTGAGTTAAGTCATTTATCTATTAATGATATTGATTTGGTACAAAAAATAGTTTATGTAAGACGTTTGAAAGGAGGATTATCAACTATTCAACCTTTATATCTATCTGAGTTAAATGTAATTAAGTCATGGCTAAAAAAAAGAAAAAAATTTGAAACACCAGGAGTGAGTAATCTATTTATTTCTCAAAAGCGCCAAGGCTTATCTCGCTACCAAATATTTCGTTTGATTGAGAAATACGGTAGATTAGCAAAACTTAATATTAAGGTACATCCACATATGTTACGACATGCATGTGGATATGCTTTAGCGGATTTAGGACGCGATACTAGATTAATACAAGATTATCTTGGCCATAGAAATATTTCTCATACGGTGTGTTACACTGCGTCTAATGAAAAAAGATTTAATAAAATGTGGAAAGGATTTATACAATAATTAGTTGATTTCCCTAATTTAAACTCTTATTAGAGTGAGCGTAAACCTTTAGGTTGAATAATATTTCAACTAATTTACTATATTATAAATATAAATAAGTTTTATAAACTTATATGATATATTATTTTTTAAGCTAATAAGTATAGTTAAAATTATGGGGCTGTCCTAGATAACTAAGATCATCTAGGATAGTTCTATGAGAGAAAGTAGACTCAGTCAGTATAAACAAGAACGGAACGGTTAATTAAGCTGTTTATTGCAGGCTCTACAGCTCGTATCGTTGCCGAACTAGTTGGTGTACACAGAAATACCGAGGCCTACTATTTTCATCGCTTCAGAGTACTAATCGTTGAGCGCGTTGATAAGCATTCTTGGTTTGATGGAGAGACCGAACTTGACGAAAGTTATTTTGGTGGACGCCGTAAAGGCCAGCGAGGTAGAGGCGCAGTCGGTAAAATGCCTGTATTCGGGCTGTTGAAGCGTAAGGTTATACCGGATGCCAAATCCCGCACATTGCTACCGATAATTGAGTCAAAAATTTACCCTGAAAGCATCGTCTATACGGATAATTTTGTCAGTTATGACGTATTGGATGTGAGTGATTTTAAGCATTATAGGATTAACCATAGTACTCAGTTTGTCGATAAAAAAGACCACAAAAATCACATAAATGGCATCGAAAATTTTTGGAATCAAGTGAAGCGCCATATGCGTATATATAACGGCATTCCGAAGGCGCGTTTTGAGCTGTATCTGAAGGAATGTGAGTGGCGTTTTAACACACCAAGTGCAAAATTCCAATTAACTATTTTAAAACAGATAGTTAAAGGTAAGATTTAAACCTTATCTAGGGCAGCCACAAAATTATTTATAATAGCTGTTATATATAACAGCTATTATATATGAGTTTATTAAATATTCTGTAACATGTGTATAAAATTTATTATTTGCAACAAGGCCCTTTATTTGCAAAAGTGCCTGAACTTCTTACACTGAAACTAAAACGCCCCATCGGATCATGGGACGCTTACAATATAATTAACTAAGATCAAATAAATAAAACCGTTACAACAACATTACCAACATAATCTCCCGCTTTCTGATTTACCCCATCAAGAATAGAACGAATTGAAAATGAGGAAACACCATTTATGGGAAAGGTCATACTTGGGGATTGTTCCGCTCCATGTATTATTGAATATAATGATTTGATGCTCCCTCCTTCCCCCGTTAATAACCCTTCGCCTGCAACGCCTGCAGAAGAAGATGTAGACATTTTCACAGTAATAGGCGTAGTACAATTGATTGTTCCATCAACTTGAGCAATGTGCCCTGATACATTACTACTACTTACAGATCCGTGTTCAATAACATTAGGTAACGAGATAGAGCACGATGAATTAGTGTCACGCTCATCAGTACAACCTTCAGCCACTAACACAGAGCCCATAACCTGATTATTATAAGTTGACGTAATAGTTTTTCCATTCCCGATGTAAGTGCGGGCACATTCTCGAAGAATCGGGTTTGATATGTTCCAGCTGAAGATGGAGCTGAATGTACGAGGAGATAGAACCTGAAATAATGTCCCATATTCTAATTCATCACAGTGTTTATCAGGTGATATAGTAATGACCTGTGAATACCTTCCATACTGAGATGGACTACTATTCTTAAAATCAAATTTCCAAGTAGACCACGCTACACACCCTGGTGATGCAGTATTATCTAAGTCACCAGAGAATATTTCACCGGCTGTCGACAACGTTCTGTTACTAATGGCCACATTTATTACCTGCCCTCCTCCAGAACCCGTCCAAAAAGGCTTAGAAATACCAATTGGAGTAGTCTGACATATTGCGCCAACTGACCACAGACACGATAAGCCAAAAAAAGTAATATAGATTAATCGTTTGTTCATATTTCACCGCATTATGATATTATTCTTTGTTTTATTAAAATAATTATAATTACTTAGCTGTACTTACGATAAAAGTATTGTTAAGCCTATTACCTATATCAAGCATTCACTTTATGTCTATCTTACAATAATGGCTGAAACGCTATTTTCACCAATCCTATACATATAAACTAATTTAACACACTGATTTTCTACTGGTATATCAAACTATAAGTTAAGGTCGCACTAAAAAATCCTGGAGTTACTGTATTAATTGCCCCAGAATCTATAGCCTGTAAGTAAGATCTCAGCCTAATAATCATCTCACCATCCTTTATCGGCACCATCGACTCAACTTGTGTATTGTTAATCGGCAAAGCAACACCACTAGGGGTTTCGAGGCCAATAGCAATCCCACTGGCTTCGCTAATTGCATCCACATTTAATAATCCAGCATCTGTTGTCGATGCAGCACTAAATTTTGCTGATATACTGTTTCCCATTGATACATCACAATTATCCAGGCGAAATAAAATGTCTTCTTTGCTATAAAACCGCCGCCCATTAGCTAAATCTTTTTCATTAATACTAAACCCAAAAAAAACCTCAAAATTCTCATACTGCGGGTTAACAGTGCAAGGCAACGCGATTAGTGTTCCACTATACTGAATCTCATTGCTATTAGATGCATAAGCATTCAATGACACTATGTTTGCTAAAAAAATCACACTACTAAATACACCGGGAATTAGGTAGCGCTTTATTTCTATTGGTTGTTTTATCACGGGTAATTCATCTCCACACTCGCTACAGCAGTAAAATCTCCTTCAAACAATGTAGTTCCTAGAGCTTTTACCGGAACAGCATACAAAGGTAATATCAGAGTCCCATTATCAGACATCGATACCATCGCTCCTGTTTTTGGTGGTATAACATTTCCTTGATAATACAAGCGAATCCCCAAACCTTCAGTTGAAGTTTGTAGAGCATTGTGATCAAACGGAGCAACAATCCCTGATCTACCCGCATATTGAAGAAACAACGCTACCATATTGCCAAGCCCTACACCGCAACTTAATTTCAATGCAAAATCTTGTCGGTAGTTCACTCCATCAATATTGGTAATTCCTATATCGCCAAACGAAATTTTAATCGGTTGATCCGTGCCATCCAACCCAATAACATCGCACGGAGGGTTATCAATCAAATTCCCAGTAAAATTCACATCAATAGCTTGAGAGAGCAGTGATACAGTGCAGCACAGCGCAAATAATCCCCCACGAAAAAGTATACTTAGCTTCATTATTGATACTCCACACTAAGAGTAGCAGACGCCGTAAATACGCCATCACCGACCCCACCTATTCCACTGGTCACAGGCACCACAGACAGCATTGGCTGAGAGGCATAATTAAAATTTTTCCATGTTGCTAAATTTAAATTAGCACTATCTGCTAATAAACGTAGTCCCAAGTTCTTTGTGCTAGTATTCAGAACATTAGCTTCTTGCCCAGCCATACCAACACCATCAAACTTTAATTTCAACGCTGGGTTATCCACCCCATCGTCACAAACTAACGTATACGGAATAGTTGTCTTACCGTAACTAATACCATCAATGTTTTTAATGATAAGGTCTCCCATATCGACATTGATTGGCTGACCCGAATTGATATCACACGTTTTTTCAACCACCGTCACTTTCACCGTCAGGGTATACTTTTCGGCAAACGCGCCGCTGGAGAAAAGCAGTGCGCTACCGACCAACGCCGTCAAACATCGAGATGTTTTGATTGTCATCCTGCCCCCTATTCATACAGCATTTCAAACGCAATCAGCGCCGAGTACGCCCCTGCGCCCAAGTGCCCAGTTCTAACGGGTGTCACGTAATAGGTCAACTGACGTTGCCCTGACGGTAACAACTGAGGCTCGCTAGTTTGTCCCATCGGCAATAATTCCCCACCCGCGGTCGTCACTGCAAGCCCCACCCCTTGCGCGCCAGTGACGCGCACAAAGTCTGGATTAAAGGGAACTGTCGGTGCCACAAACCGAATTTTCACCGCCGGCTGCGTCGAACTCCACGCCGTCAGGCCACTTTGCACATTCTCAAGCCGCGTCGCTGTCTCTAAGCAATCTTCCAGTTCAATCTGAAACGCAATCGGCATCCCCTTACCGTTGTGCTGAAAGGTGCCAGTATCTAAGTTCCCCATCTCCACCGTCTGGTAGCTCGACTTCATCGCCAAACGGCACGGACTTTCCGTCAGTGATCCTTTGACATACACCACCCCGTGCTGCCCATCCACATTCCAGTTATCCACTGGACGATAAAGATTGTCATTGTTATCCGACAGACTCGGCGCACTGACGATACCACTAAGCACCACCGCAAGCAGGCCGTGACAAAACCGGTGTTTTATTTGTTGGTCAGTCATCTGACACTCCTTACTGTCTATTACACTAAGTACTGGCACTGACTCTGCCTTATTCGCTTTTATCGTTAGGAACAACGTCACACGTTGTCGACTTGCAATGGAACGCCAACGTCGGGCGCCCCCCAAAATCATTGATGTACGTCAGTACCGGACTGCTGCCCAGCTTATTGACACTGACCCCAAGCGTATCTTGCCCATACGGCGACACCATCACCGGCATAAATTCCTTGCCATCTGACGATTTTGCGTTAGCGGTCGCGTTAATTATCGTCACGTAATACGGCGTCGGATTTTTCACGATGAACTGATCACCTTGTTTTTCCAAAGTCAACTTGTCTTGCCACCGCACCCCATTTTTCTCCGGGATTATCGCTTCCGGACGATAGAACAACTTCACCCGCGTCTGCAAGGCAATTTGTAACGTGTTCGGCTTATCGCTTTTTGGCGGAATTTCCCGTAAATTAAAATAGAACAGCGATTCACGATCTTGCGGCAACGTACTAACCGTCGGCAAGGCCTCAATCTTCACTTGGCTGGATTTCCCAGGCTCTAAACGCTGCACCGGCGGCAACACCACTAATGGTGACTGGACTTTTTGTCCTTCGGCATTTTCAATCCACCCTTGCGCCAAATACGGCAGCTGTTTATTGTTATTCGAGATATTCAACGAAATCGATTTTTGACTGCCATCAAAAATGACCCGAGTCCGGTCCATGGAGATCGCCCCATAGGCCGTACTACACAAGACAGTCAGCCCGATAAGGCTGAAGACAACACTCGATGCGCGATTTAATTGCATAGTCGTTTACCTTTATCTAACAGGAAAGGACGCCCTCTCCCCTCATAATTCACTCTGAATGTCGCCCACACAGTATTCGTGCAAGCCGTTTTTATTTGAATAATTTAGCGTTGAGACAGGGTACTCACGTTAGCGCGGACTGTCGGCGTACACGGCAACAATAAAGCTTCTTGCAAGGTGCCCAATACCGCCGGGAAACGCACTTCACACGCCTTATCCTCGCCCCACGTCACCGTCATCGCCTCCGTCGGATTAATTCCACTGATGTACGCACTGCCTGCATCCCCCACAATCCCCGTATTTTGCCCTTTACCGTTTTGCACCTGTGCACCAAACGGTGGAAAGCTGCCATCCGATAAACGCAACACCGTCATCGCTTTTTCCCCCGACACCACCGCAAAGTGACGGTAGCCCACCGCCCCTTCCGTTAACGTAGCTTGCACCACTGACTGCTGCGCATCAACGTTATCCGGTAAGGCGTTCAAATCTATCTGCGCCTTACTGCGGTAATAACTGTTCACATCGCCGACGACCGCTTTACCAAACGCGTTTGATGTAATCGGCGCTCCAATTCCTTTAATCGGTACACCTGCAACGCCATCCGTGTCAACCAGCATCCGCGTCCCACCTAGGACATTAATACGGTGTAACCCGCCACCTTCCGCGGTGAGTGTGATGCCGCCACTTGCCGACACCCCATATGCACTGTATTGGTTGTGCATATAACTGGCATTCGCCGTTAAACGCGCCACATCCGACTGATGGGTAATAAACGCACTGCCCGTGCCGCCTTTTTTGCTGCTGCCGGTACTCAGTTGATACGTCGTCCGGTCATCAATGCGGTCGTAGTAAGTGGCTCGGTTGGTGGTATCATAGCGACTGCTGTTTAAGGAATACCCTACATTGGCGCCGTTGCTCAGCGGGAACGAGGTGGATAAAAACACACTGTCGTCTTTCACCCCGTTATACTCGGTACGCGTCGCGGTCAGGTTCAAACTGACATTTTTAAGCGGCCCGATGTCCATGTACTTCGATAACATGACACTATAATAGTCATTGTCTGCCTGATCCCAGTACGTTTGATGGTTGTAGTTCAAGTACAACGACATCCCCAGATCAGCAAAGTTTTTATTGAGTGAAACGGTATACAGCTCTTTACTGCCACCGTAA
Organism: Providencia sp. PROV116; assembly: GCF_028482485.1. NCBI lineage: Bacteria > Pseudomonadati > Pseudomonadota > Gammaproteobacteria > Enterobacterales > Morganellaceae > Providencia > Providencia sp. PROV116. Next base: position 8,169 of record NZ_JAMPQO010000033.1, read on the forward strand.
CGTACCCCGGTATTTAATGCCGTTAAGAAATCGGACATCGACATAAAGTCACGCTCGGAGAAGCGATATCCCGCAAATTGAATGGTACTGTCTATCGTTTCAAAGCGTTTCGAGTAGTTAATCCGGTAAGAGCCCCCACTAATCCGACTCTGTCCCGGTAAACGTGCAAAAGACTGCGTCACATCAAAAGACAAGGCACCAAACGCCAATAAATCCCGTCCGATACCGAGTGACACCGCATTGTAGTTTTGACTGTTCAGGCTGCCCCCAAACAGTGACCACCCATTGTTAACACCCCACGAGAACTCGCCGGTGACAAAGCTGTCACCTTCACTGTGACGTTGGTAATTGGTCGGTTGCCCTAATGCTAACTTGTATTGGATTTGCCCCGGACGGGTCAGGTACGGTAGGCTTGCCGTATCCACCTGAAATTCTTGAGTTGAACCGTCTTGTTCCTTGACGGTGACCTCTAGTTTACCGCTGACTGCATCACTTAAATCCTGGATCCGAAACGGCCCAGGGGCAACTTGGGCTTCATACAAAACACGCCCTTGCTGACTCACGGTCACCGTGGCGTTGGTTTTTGCGATCCCGGTCACTTCCGGCGCATAGCCGCGTAGATTGGGGGGTAACATGTTCAAATCCGAGCGCACACTAGCCCCAATAAACCGGAACGAATCAAACATATTCGAGATCAGGTAGTCTTCCCCGATAATAAGTTTGGCTGCCAAGCTAGGCAATGCGCGGTACGCATAGAAACGGCTCCAATCAAAATCTTTATTCACCGCCTCGCCCGACCCCGTGGCGTGATTTAATCGCCCCTGCAAGTCAGCGCGAAAACGCCAGGCGCCCAAATTGACCCCAACCACCCCGTTACCGTTTAGGGCATAGCTGTCGTGCCCGCCGTTATACGAGTTATTGGCATTACCGTTGACGTTATAATCGAGCATCAACGCCGGAATGCCGTCGTCCCAACGTGACGGCGGATCCCAATTCGGAGCCGTGTACTCCAAATAGGCTTGGGGGATGCTGACGTACAAGGACGAGGTGGCTAAATCGCCGCGTACTTGCATGCCCGGTACGCTTTCCACCAATAAACATTGTCCGTCATGCCACCATACCAAGTCCTTTTGTATTGATGGCAATAATCCCAATAGTTCCACCACACCTGAAGATAAACAGGCATCACTGCCTTCAGAGTCGTTAATGGGCGAGTAAAACGGCACGGACACCTCACCGAGCTGTTCGTCATTGGCCTTTAAAGTAAAGGAATACGTCCCCGGCATAATGTAGCCCACCCGGGAAAACAGGTTCAAGTCAATGTTAGTTTTGTCTTCTAAATCAAGTACCTCTGTATTAAATTCAAACGCCTCTACCGCCATGGCCGGCATAAAAACCCCGTATAAGGACAAGGCAATTGCCAGACTCAGGCCACGAGGGCGAAAAAATTTTGGTCGTGTTGAAGACATAAGTAACATCCCTAAAAGTCAAGTTCAGGAAAAACAGTAAATCCAAAAAAACGAGTTTTTTTAGTCATAATCGAGCTTAAACCGTAGGGCGCTTTGATAGTCCCCGGGTCGTAAAGGCCCCGTATCGGAGACCAGTTGCAAGCCGTAATGCAGCACAGAGTTACCCGGAAAAAGGGCTTGCTTCGGGGTCGATTGCCCGGGATAAATTGGTTGACCTTGTACATCTTGCAGCCGTAATGCCACGCCGCGTGCGTCACCAGAGACCGAGAACCGCTCACCGTCGGTGGGGCCGTCAAAGGTGACCGAAAAGGTTTGCCACGCCGCGCCCGTATACGGGGTCAACGTGCACCCTATCAGCGCAATCGAAAAGGGGTGAACTGGACCGCGTCCTTGCTGGTGAAGGGTACTGACGGGCAGTACCCCCATGTCCACTGTCTGCGCATACGAGCCGGTGTCAATGGCACACGCCGAATTGACAATACTGCCATTCATGCTAATGCTCCCCCATAAAGGAGAAGGCTCGGCTTGTACCGCGGGCAAACACACAAGGTGGCTAAGGAGCAATACCTTACTGATTGAAGCAAAGTTCTTCATATATTCCCTTTTTTACCCAAAATCGTTCCTCAACCTAAGTCAAGGAACGAACTACTGTCACTTATTGGTAAGCAAGAGTGAAATTAGTCACCGCAGAGAATTCGCCTGGAGTAACTGTTTCACCAGTCAAACCTTGCAATGCGGCCGTAAATTTGAGTTCGTTGTCACCTGCAACGTAGGTTTGATCTGGAGCAGCGTTATTCAAATTAATTTGGGTGCCAGAAGTGCTCATGATTTTTACAGCTGCACCAGAAGCTTCACCGGTAATTTGCAACATCCCCGTATTAACACCAGCATCTACACCATTAAATGTAACTTTAACAATATTATTATTTTGTAAATTACAACCTTGTAATTTGATAGAGAAAGGTTGAGGAGCAGATGCTCCGCCCGCATTTAGAGTCACATCAGACACTTGGCCCAATGGAACTTCTTGGTTTTCTTCACCTGGCTCAATCGAACACGGTGCTGTAATGATAGAACCAATGAATGTTACAGTACCGGTGCCTGCGTCAACAGCTAAAGCCGATGCACTCATTGCGCCAGTAATCAGGGTAGCTAATAAAATTTTTTTCATACTTTCCTCTAAGGATATGTGGAATAAAAAAACAGCGTCATTCTCCTAGGAATGACCACACTAATGAGCCTGTCGTGATTGACAGACGCATCAATAACGCGCCGTGGAGACTTCAATAAGCAATAAATAAAAAAATCGAAACAAAACGAAACCGCTTCTTTGCACTTTCGCTAACGAAAATAGCGACGAGCCTCATCTACTTTCATTAAATAATATTGAGGAGAGTTACTCTCCGGTATCGTCATCGGTGGAAATACCGACTGGTAATATCCGTAAAGATTAGGGGTACGCTCCTTAAGTGATAAGGCGACCTTTTGAAAAAAAAATTCCAATGACGCCTCCAAGTGCATTAACACAATTATTAAGGTGTCCGTATCTATTTTGCAGACTCCCCGCTCATAGCGAGAGACTTGTTGCTGAGAAACCCCCAGCTTTTTGGCTAAGCCTTGACCGGTTAATCCTCGGGATTTTCGAAGTAGCATGATATGGTGGCCAATGACGACGTTGATGTCGTGTTTAATGTGAGACATAACCTGTTCATTCATCGTGTTCATTGTTATCACCCCACTGAAATAAAAAGGAAAAACCCAAAATACAACAGAATGAAGCATTACGTTGCATTAATAATCGGTAGCATAAAAAAACAAGAATGTTAGTAATTAAAAATAGGAGAACTGAATAAACTCAAAATAAGATAAAATATAGGAGTATTAAACAATGGTGTTTATCTGACTCATAAAGAGGGAGGATTGCACTTACAACATCCAAATACAATTTGCACATATAAGAGTGAGTAACCAAATAATATATCTTGCATTTATTATCATTATTAGGTAGATTTAAGAAATGCAACGTAATGCTTCAAATTGTTGCATATAAATAAAAATTAATAATGCATATTAAATACTTATACTAATGTTTGTAATTCAGTATTGGTGTCATTTAGCATCCTATTTATGAGTAATAGGATTGTGTGTTCAATATAGAGATCATCACAATAGGCAGTGTTCTCGCTCTATGAATGTGCTGATGATTTTTTCATGCATTTCAGGTAACTCCTGAGTAATCTAATGTCTTACGGTTAAGTCGTTTTAAGTGATTTCTCAAGTTCATGATTAGGAATCTATGACCACTCTCGTTTTTGCAATACTGATACAAATAATATTGTTGGCTTGCATAAATCTATCCGGCATCTTAATAGGCTTTTATGCCTGCGCCTCGATGAGTTCCGCACCTGATGAACCTTATAAATTGAGCGGCAATTTAACTGCCATTCCTAACTACAGGTTTTTCATTAGGTCGGTTAGCCGTTAATATCATCCATAATCAGTCTTCGCAAAACCGGATAAGCCATTGTTTAATTTTTAATTATGATAATTCAGAATCAAAGGACTGCTGACGCGTTGTGAGTGCCCAAGCTATTCTGGCTAGCTCAGGTAAGGCATTGTCGTTGGATGAAAAAGCTTGAAGCCCGAAGAGGATTTTTGAAAAAAGTTTTTACTTTAAATTGATTTAATAAAACGCTAAAAACATGTTTCACTTAGTTTGCAAGAACTGATGCGAAAACGGCTACCTTCCCTGTAATAGTCTCAAGTTGACCTAGGTAATGATATACCGGTGAAGTGATAAGGAAGTAGGATTCGGATAACATCATGACGCAGATGACTTAACCTACTAATGACGCCGGATATATGGTCGCAAACCGTATCAAATCAGTACTTGTAATAACTGAGGCGTTCATATATGGTCAACTAATATTGTCTACACTATTAGACTGTTTGTAAAACAGTCTCTCTGATTCATTTGGGGTTAATCCCCCATTACACCAGTGGAAGCTGATGCTGCTGTAATAACCTGCGATATAACCGATAATTCTACGCGTTGCTTCTTTCAGGCTTTCATAACCGATTGAAGGCATCCATTCATGTTTTAAACTTCTAAAAATTCGCTCCATTGGGCTATTGTCCTAACGGTCAACCTCGGCTCAGACTTTGGGAGATTTGATAACACCATAACCGTTGACGATACTCAATGCTGGTATAATGACTCCTTTGGACGCTATGAAATATTAGTTCTTTTGGCTGTCCTCCGCATTTCCCAAGTCATTTATAGAAATTTTTATATCAGCGCGGTGTCGGGGAGGGGTGAGATAGCCTAATCGACAGGCTTACGGGCAAAGAGGTCTAATACGACAGCCAGCTAAGCCCACTTTTTTTCTGTCCAAATATACGTCCGCCACACTACACTACACTTGATTGGGGGCTGTGACAGCAAATTGGCGATCAAGTAAATTTGTGATGTCGACATGTTCTTGATTTACACGTTTATAACTATGTTTAACCTGCTGGCAATTCGTAATACCAAGTTCTTTTATTAACTTACCGGCAAGACTCACGCCCATTATCTGTGTGGCTTTAGCTACTAAGTAATGATGGCCAACCACCATTTTAGCTACTTCAAGTTTAAATTCTGCTAAATATTGCTTAACCATATGCTCAACTGTAATGTCATTGAGGTAATAATATTACCTCTAGTCAGGTGACCAAATTAACTATGCTACTTTAATAATTGATCTGAAACGTACGACAATATACCTGATTATGGTAATGAAGGGCCGCTACTATCATGTTTTTTAACTGACGAGATTAATCTTTAGATGCGAAATTTCGTTGAAATGATAGCCATGCTGAACTCCAATAAAAAAGCGTATTTCATGCTCGTTGACTAAAAAATAAAAATCCAAAAAAATTTTTTATGCAATATTAAACTCGAAAAAATATACATATTTTTTGTTTTTTTTATATGATTAATTTATTAAGTTATTAATTACAAAAGTAGAAACAAAATATTAAAAATTATTTATATAAATATTTATAGTATATGAAGAGTTGTAATGTAATATAACAATAAAATTAGTATTAATTATACTCATAATATTGGTAATTAATAAATTACATTGATTTAGGCGAGTGAAAATGGTGTACTATGAAAGAAGCTACCACTAGTTATTTGTTATCATCTCCATATACAAAATTATTTTGGAATGAGTATTTACTTAACCCGGAAAGTTGCGAATATAACCTTGTACTTGATCAAGATTTATTTGGTAATATTGATATTAATAAAATAGGGAAAACAATAAATATCCTATCTAAAAGGTATCCATTATTTACAATGAATTTAAATTATAATGATGGACAATTGTTTTGGAGGCCATCTAGCAATAAGTCTAGCCTAGAAATTATAAATGATATAAACGATATATCTGAAAAGTTAAAGTTACCGTTTAATTTGGAAAATGATAACTTAGTTCGTTACTATCTCTTTAAATATGCAGATAATCATTTTCGTTTTTTTGTTGTATTGCATCATGTTGTTATTGATGGGTTATCCGCCCAAGAGTTTTACGATTCAATCTCTGAAATCTATAATAATATAGATAACTACGAGAAATGCATAAATGAAAATAAAGAACAGGATAACTATCAATATACTACTGGTTATGATGATATCCAAAAAACGTTTTTAGATTTTAATGATTCAGTGAGTTTACTTATTGATAAACATGATTCTGTTTCATATTGGCAGAATATGCTTAAAAACTGCCCTTCTAAATTAGACCTACCTTTTATTAAAAATAATGAAATTGAACAGTATGAAAGTGCGGAAGTTAGATTTAAATTAAATCAACATCAATGGTTAAAACTAAAAAGTGGTTTAAAATACGCTAACCATTTCTTAGTATTTAAAACACTTTGGACATACTTAATTGGCCGCTATACTGGGCAAAAAACCATTTATATAAATTATCCAATTGCTATCGAAGGTGGCACATCGCTCTGTTTTGGAGCACAAGTAAATACTGTTATATTCCCACTCACGCTTTCTGATAGAAAAAGCTTTAATGATTATTACCAAGATACCATCGATTATACTCGCTCATTAAAAGTGATGGGTAAGTTACGCCATTCTCAATTACCTATCTATGAAGTGCTTTCAGCCACTCCTATAAAAGAAATGAGTGTCAGTTTCAGTCAGGCCTATCTAAAAGATAACTCTCTTCAATTTTCAGGCTGTGAAGCAAGAGTTAATAATCAATTTAACAATGATATGGCAGGCTCTGCATTAATATTGGAGTACCAACTACAAGGTAATGATTTTGCCTTTAGGATCCGTTACAAAAAAGCTCAATTTCATGAACAACAAATGCAAGAAATGGCTCAACAATTTCAACATTTAATAAATATTGTATCTCATAACCCTTACGCAATTCTATCCGATATTTCATTGCTGACTCCTAATCAGCAATTGTTTATTACTCAGCAATATCAATCTAACGATAATCTAGAAAAAACGTTAATTTCATCGTTTGATGATCAAGTATTACAATACCCTAATTACCCTGCTCTAAGTTTTAATAATACAACACTAAGCTATCAACAGTTACAACAACAGACAAATCAGCTGGCTCGGCATATACAAGAACGTTATAAAAAAATCACAGGACGAGAAAATTGCCATCAAGCTTTAATTCCTTTTATTCATCATCGGGGTATACATGCCATTATCTCAATGATAGCAATTATGCGTACTGGAGCAGCATATGTTCCTTTAGATCCTCAAGCTCCTGAGGAACGTATAAAATGGATCATCCAAGATATAAATAGTCCTATTATATTAACAGAACAATCTATCACTCCATTACTTAACCGTATAGCTCCATCTTTGACGTGCTTAAATACTGATAATCTAAACGAGTGGAACATTGAGCCAACGAATACAATTATTGATGAAACAGCTCCTCACCTGACAGCCTATACGATTTATACTTCGGGCACAACGGGACGCCCTAAAGGGGTTTTGATCCCACATCGTGGTCCTGTCAGTATGTTAAGTGCAGTAAAAAAAGAATTATCCGTAAATAATATCAAGCAATCCAATGTCTTACAGTTTTCATCCTTTGTGTTTGATGCCCATGTATTAGAAGTCTATATTGCACTACTTTCTGGTTGCCACCTTTTTGTTACCGATGATGCAGAAAGAAAAGATTTGTCATTACTCCAGCAAAAAATGGCGCAATGGGACATCCATTTTACGATTTTGCCTCCTGCATTATTGAGTACCAAGCCGATATTTCACGACTCTTTACAAACGTTATGCTCGGGAGGAGAAGCCGTTTCACAAGAGGTAGTAGATTTCTATAGTATGAGAAAGTTCACTTTATCTAATATGTATGGTCCTACTGAAGGCTCTGTATTGGTCACGATGAACCCAAACTTCGAAGGTGGAGCTCGTAATATAGGGAAAGCATTACCTGAATGTCAGTTATTGGTTACAGATGAGAAACTTAATATCCAACCTATCGGTGTTGTAGGAGAACTTTGTATAAGTGGGCCGAGCCTTGCTACTGAATATTTCAACCAACCTGAGCAAACAGAGCAAAAATTTGTTTTAAATCCTTATTCAAATCAACCTCTTTATCAATATTTGTACCGTACAGGAGATCTTGTCCGTCGGCTTGCTGATGGTAGCTTTGAATACTTAGGTCGCAATGACCACCAAGTCAAAATTCACGGTCATCGTATTGAATTGGACGAAATTGAGAGCGCACTACTATCATACATAGGAGTTATTGATGCTAAAGTAGCTGTACGTTCTCTGCCAAACCCAACGATATGTTGCTGGTACATGACTGATGGTTCAGAGCTTAATCCCCAACAAATCCAAGATCATGTTGCACGTTTTTTACCTCATTACATGGTGCCACAAGCGCTTATGCGTGTGGAAAAATTCCCCCTTAATATAAACGGTAAAGTAGATTTAAACGTATTACCAACACCGATAATTTTACATAGCGAAACGATGTGGCGTGGTGCAGAAACCCCTCTACAGCAAACTCTATTGACTATTCTATGCCTAACTTTTAGTGATCAAAAGATTGGGATTGATCATAACTTCTATCGCTGTGGGGGGAATTCAATTCTCGCGATTCGCTATTGCCATGAAATAAGCAAAGTAACAGGTTATCCCGTTACTGTGAACATATTGAGTACTTATCCAACAGTTGCCCTGTTAAGCCAATACTTATTAACCATACAGAAAGCAGACATTCAGTCTAATGAAATTAAAGCCTTAGGGATTGATCGTACACCGTTGTCATATCAACAAGCACGCCTTTGGTTTGTTGATAGGCTTGATGAAGGAAAAACTCACTACCTTTCCCCTATCATGTTCAAGCTGCACAAACAATGTGATACTGAATGTTTCGTTATGGCATTACAGCAATTGGTTGAACGGCATCAAATTTTACAGAGTGTGATCTACCAAGATGATCAAGGCAAAGCTTGGCAACAGCGAGTGAACAAACAGCTTGATATTCAGCATGTTCACATCACAGAAGATGAATATCATACATTTGTTACACAAAAATTGACGACTCCTATCGACCTCACAAAGTCGATCCCTATTAATGCGACGCTAATTTATTACACTAATGCATCAGGAGAAAAATGTTGCGATTGTTTATTAGTCATTCACCATATTGCGATTGATGGTTGGTCACAAAACATTTTCATTCGTGAATTGACACTACTTTATAACCAAAATAGTTGTCATGATGTACTCGATATTCCATTGAATGATCTCATGATACAATATAGTGATTATGCCTATTGGCAGCAAACACAAGCTCCATCGCCAGCACATCATTTAGAGTTTTGGTATCAGCATTTGGCTGATTACCAACAACTTGACTTGCCAATCGACTTTACTCGCCCTAATCATTTTGACACTAAAGGTGATAATTTCGAATTCATGTTACCGGAATCATTAACCAGTTCATTAAAAGCTATTGCAGTAAAACAAGGTATTACCTTGTATTCTGTAATGTTAGCCGGCTTTTCAATTGTTTTATCGCGTTACTGTGCCCAAGATGACATTATCATTGGTATGCCGTTAGCAAACCGCGAACATGTACAGCTTGATAGTGTGATAGGCTTCTTTGTGAATACTTTACCCATTCGATTAAAAGTTGATCCCAATTACTCTGTCCATCAATGGTTAAGACACGTTTTTGAAACTACACAAGATGTTCAACTACATCAACAGCTTCCTTTTGACCAATTAGTTGCTAGTTTACATACATCACGGGATCTCTCGCGTCACCCAATATTTCAGGTTATCTTTGCATTGGAACAAGATGAAAGTCACTTACTACCTGAATGGATGGAATTAGCCGATCTGTCGGATTATGAGAATAATGCTAAATATGACTTAAACTTGACCCTGCACCAATCCGAAACAGCAATAAATGGAGTGATAAACTATGCAACTTCATTATTTCAACCTGAAAGTATTGCCAGTTTAGCACAATACTATGTCACAATATTATCTCTCATGGTTGATCATTATAACGACTCTATTCAAACGCTCTCACTGATTGATAATAAGAATTATCAGGAAAATATACCTGAATATGACTATCAGCGGGCATTACATGCCGACTTCATTCTTAATGCCTCTCAATCTCCGGACCTTGTGGCTGTAATTGATAATATAGGCAGTATGACTTACAACACGTTATATCTTTCTGCTCTTATCCTCTCTAATCAACTTCGTGAGCAAGACTCTATAGAAGGAGAAGCTATAGCAGTACTTCTTCCCAAAGGTCGTCTACAACCTATCGCATTACTCGCGATATTAATGAGTGGAAAAGCATTTTTACCGTTAGATATGAGTTGGCCGCTAGAACGTAGAATATCAGTTATACACCAAGCAGGTATCAATACATTGTTGTGCGCGGAAGAAGATAATTATGGTGATGATATTCAGACCTACATTCTTGATGAAACTGGACGTGTGCAAGATTTCGCTGATCCTGAAATACTTCAGGCTCCAGTAAAAGTAGCACCAACTGATTTAGCTTATATTATTTATACTTCGGGCTCGACTGGAAAGCCGAAAGGAGTGGCTATAGAGCATCAAGGAGCAACCAATACTATTGAAGGTTGTAAAAGACTCTTTAATTTTAGTGCTAAAGACCGTACTCTCGCACTCAGTGCATTAAGTTTTGACTTATCTATATATGATATTTTTGCAGCGCTGTCCTCTGGCGCTGCTGTTGTGATGCCAAACGAATCTGAACGTTATTCACCAAAACATTGGTATGAATTAATGGTGAAACATAATGTCAGTATGTGGCTGAGTGCACCTGCAATGATGGAACTATTGATAAGTTATATGGAGCAATCGGCTAATGTAAGTAATCTATCTAGTTTACGCATCACTATGGTAGGCGGGGATTGGATCTCGGTCAAATTACCTGAAAAATTAAGAGCCAAAGCCCCTAACTGCACAATTTATAGTGCAGGAGGGGCAACTGAGGCATCTATCTTTTCTATTCTCTATCGTATTCCTGAGACACCTATTCTCACATCTACTATTCCATATGGTAAAGCTCTACCTCATCAGTCATTTTTTATTTTAGATAGCCAGCTTAATCCTGTTCCTGTTGGAGTTAGAGGAGAGCTTTATATTGGTGGTGTTGGGCTGGCCCGTGAATATTGGCGAGATACAACGCGTACTGAAGAAAGCTTTATTTTTCATCAAGGATTAAATCAAAGGCTATATCGCACAGGTGATTTAGGTCGCTGGTTACCAGATGGCAATATTGAGTTTATGGGACGTAGGGACTTTCAAATAAAGTTGAATGGTTATCGTATCGAATTGGGGGAAATAGAGTTTGTATTACACACGCATCCGCAGGTAGATAAAGCGTGTGCATGGGTAGTTGAGCTACCACAAAAAACATTAGTTACTTGGTATGTTTCGAAAAAACCAATTGCTGATAGTGAGTTAGCAAATCACGCTAGCCAACATTTGCCTCACTATATGTTACCAAACTATTATGTTTGGGTACCTGAGCTACCATTGAATGAAAATGGTAAAATTAATTACAAGCGATTACCGTTGCCTGATATAAAACAACAAGATAATTGTATGCCAGAAAATGAGTTTGAAAGTGTTTGTACCACTATTTGGCAGACCTTACTCAAACAAGATAATATTGGTGTGAACAGCAATTTTTTCACATTAGGTGGAAATTCGTTGCTAGCAATTCAAGCATGCTATCAAATTAATCAGGCTTTAAATTCACAGTTTACATTAACTGATCTAGCTCAAAGTACTGGGATTCGTGCGCTTTATCAACGCCATCAAGCACAATCTGCCGAGAAAACACTTATCATTATTGAGGAGTCACGACAACTTCAGCACCCGCTCTCATCAATGCAAAAACAGCTATGGTTTATTGAACAATTAAATACATCAAGTCAGCTATACCATATACCACTATTATTAAGTATAGCTGATGACTGTGATTGGACTTTATTACGTCAAAGTATTGAAATGGTAGTCTCTCGCCATCAAGTGTTGAACTGTGTATTTACTCAAAATGAACAAGGTGAATACATCAGCCAACAAATAAACACTTCTTTTAATATTAATGAGAAATATATACCGGTCGATAAGTGGGAAAAATTGCAGGTTGAATTAATCAATGCTCCATTTGATTTAACTCGCAATATTCCTGTCCGTGCTGGTATTTATCACTGCCACTTTGATAATCAAATAAAATATCATTATGTTTTATTTGTTTTTCATCATATTAGCTTTGACGGAACCTCTATTCCTGTTCTATTGCAAGATATCATAGAACACTATCAAGCATTAAGTAATAATCCTCATGCAGTCATACCTGCACTACCTATTCAATATGGTGACTACGCAAGGTGGCAGCAACAGCAATTAACTGGCGAACATATCAAATCAACAGAACTGTGGTGGCAGCAAAATTTAGATGCTTGGCAGCCATTAGCTCTACCACTAGATTTTGTGCGCCCTGCTCAATTCAATCATCAAGGTCGTAATTATTCTTTCACTATCCCTTCATCATTAGTTGCTAAGGTTGAACAAATGGCTCGTCAAGAAGGGATCACTCCTTATATAGTATATTTTAGTTGTTTTAATCTACTGTTGAGCTTATTTAGTGGTCAGCAAGACATTATTGTTGGCACACCACTAGTGCATCGACCAACTTCTTCATCGCAGCAGTTAATTGGTTTCTTTGTTAATACATTACCTATTCGTACCAAAGTTGATGATGATATGACACTCAAGCAACTGAGAAGTATGTTGTTTGAACAAATTTTGCTTACTCAACAGAACCAGCTACCATTGGAACAATTGATTGCAAAAATGAACGTATCACATGATCTCGCCATTAACCCTCTATTCCAAGTCATGTTTTTATATGAGCCTAGATTAGATGATAATTTACCTTCATGGTTAAGTATTGAGCCTTTCTCTAACGACTATGAAATGGCTAAATTTGATCTAACACTTAATGTGATTGAAACCCCAGATCAAACAATTGCTACACTAAACTATGCGTCATCTTTGTTTAAACCTGAAACTATCGCGCATTTAGCTGACTATTACATAATAATTTTGCAGCAGTGTTTGGAGAACAGCAAGAATAACGTTCGTGATATCGTACTTGTTTCAGAAGAAGAGACGCTACTTACGCGTGATCTATGGCGAAATCAGACTCGTTGTTATCCCTATGAACGAATGATTTGGCAAGACTTTGTCTGTAAAACGAATCAGCAACCTCAAGCTATTGCGATTATTGATAAACTAGGTGAGATGACTTATAGCCAGCTCTACCGAGCCGCTTTACTGCTTGCTGGTCAATTATCGCAGTCACCAGCCATGCTTGGAGATACAATAGGAATATTAATCAACAAAGGTCGAGCACAGATCATTGCCGTTCTTGCTTGCTCATTTGTAGGGAAACCTTATTTGCCGATGGATAGCTCTTGGCCAGAAAAACGCTGTAGAGATGTTTTACAACAGGGGAATGCACAATTGGTGATTAGCAGTAAAAATTGGGAAACGCCAATTGATGTCACTATCGTCACGATTTCTGAACAAGGTGTGGTTAATAACTTACCGGTTGCCCCTCATTTTACGAACCCAATTAAAGTATCACCTGATGAGCTGGCATATGTGATCTTCACTTCAGGTTCAACAGGTAAACCTAAAGGTGTTGCAGTTAAGCACTCGGGCGCAGTAAATAGCATCATTGATACCTTGAGAAAAATGAATATAGGCTCTCAGCAGCGCCTATTTGCCATTAGTGCTTTAAGTTTTGATATCTCCGTGTTTGATATATTTGGAGCGCTTTCTGCGGGGGCCTCCATCGTCATACCATCAGAAGAACAACGTTATGATCCCAAAGCCTGGGCAAGCATAATTCAAAAACATCAGGTGAACTTTTGTAATGCGGCTCCATCTGTTATTGCGTTATTAATGGAGTACCTTGAAACAAGCGATACACCACAACAACTTAAATTAGAAAAAGTAATTTTAGTTGGTGAAATTATTCCTAAGTCTTTACCCGCTCGAATTCGCCGTTTTTCATCTCAATGCCAAATTGTCAGTACAGGAGGTGCGACAGAAAGCTCTATATGGTCTATTTATTATGATATTCCATTTGGTGATTTAGATTCGCCCAGTATTCCTTATGGAAAAGCGATGGCACATCAGCGTTTTTATATATTAGATAAACAACTTCGTCTATTACCTTGCGGAATACCTGGTGAGCAATATATTGGTGGTGTAGGAGTTGCTGAAGGTTATTTTAATAATCAGCAACTTACTGATGAACGTTTCATTTGGCATGAAGGGCTTGGAGAGCGACTTTATCGTACAGGAGATATGGGACGATGGTTACCTGATGGTAATTTAGAATTTTTAGGGCGAATCGATTTCCAAGTTAAAGTGAATGGCTACCGTATTGAACTTACAGAAGTAGAAAATTGTGCTCTAAGTTACGATAAAGTTACCGCCTGTTGCGCAATTGTTCATCATAGTGATTCATTACAACAATTAGTTCTTTACTACGTGGCTAGTGAAGAGATAGAAGAATCTGAACTTTTAATGCAGATGTCACAAAACCTTCCTCTTTATATGTTGCCATCTCAACTTATAGCTCTTAATGCTTTACCCTACAATACGAGTGGTAAATTAGATAGATCTGCACTACCAACTCCTGAAATACATACTCAAGAGCAATATAGTGCACCACAAACCCCACAACAAGAGCAGCTTTGTCAGTTATGGCAAACTATTTTAGATGTTAAGCAAGTAGGGATCCATGACGATTTCTTTCAATTAGGTGGAAATTCACTTAAAGCCATCTCATTATGTCAAAAAATGTCAAACATTATAGGTAGAACATTAACGATTGTTTCTTTATTCCAATATCGAACAATTGAAAAATTACTAGCTGCAACAGATCGTATCATGTGCGGGGAATTAAATAAGCTTATAACTCATAATGAACCTAAGTTATGGATGATACATCCAGCCCTAGCAGGTGTAGAAGTTTTCTCAGATTTTGCTAAACAAGCTCAAGGAAAAATACACTGTTTTGGATTAGATAATTACAATCTTTATCACGAACCCGCTATAGATGAGCTCTCACTGCTTGCATCTTTTTATCGCGCTGAGATAGAGAAAAGTAAAACATATCAAGAAGGTAAACCTATTTACCTATTAGGATGGTCATTAGGAGGGCTAATTGCTCTAGAGATAGCTGCGCAGCTTGAAGCTAAAGGCATCAAAAATATTTCCTTATGGTTACTTGACAGTTTTTATCAGCATTCGGTTCAAAAGTCATTATCACGCTCTGAATTACTTTCCGCTATAGGTATCACCGGTGAGATGGCACAGCGAGCAATTAGTATTGAATCTGCTGAAGATAAACTTGCGTCTAGTTCAATTAGCTGTAAATTAATGTCAACAAAAGTGACCTTATTTAAGGCACTCAAAATACACCCCAAATTTAAAGGGGAAACCATGCTGCCACTTATTAATAGCCCTGATAATGGATTAACTAAGATTTGTTCAAATCTTGTAGTGATTAAACTTGATTGTAACCATTATGATATTATCGAGAAAAGGAATGAAATTATTCAATTAATCACTGATACTATTTATGAATAGCTTAAAATCGGTACTTTTGTCTTACATCGTCGAAAGTCTACCGCCTTCGATAGTTTGCACTTTGTACCATCAACATGAATATCAACCAGAATGGCGGCTTCAAGTCGCCATACCTGAAGATATTCAAAGTAGTATTCCGAAGCGACAAAATGAGTACGTAAGTGGGCGAATTTGTGCTGCTGAAGCCTTACAGAAATTAGGAAGTTCGAAATGTTATGTGGGGAGAGATCCACAATATGCACCAAAATGGCCTAAAGGAACAGTGGGTAGTATTTCTCATAACGAGCATTGGGTGATTGCCTGTGTTGCCTGGCAATATAAGTATATTGGATTAGGTATTGATATAGAAACACGCATAAACTCTGATTATTTAGAGTCTATGCATCAATATATCTACACTAAAAATGAACTCATACTACTGGAACAAGCTGATTTTGATGTACTCACCGCAAGTACAATTTTATTTTCTATTAAAGAATCTGCTATCAAATTACTTTTGTCTCAAAATTTAACTATAAATAATTTTAAAAATATTCAAGTGGTTCAAGTGAATGGCAATCAAATTATATTACGAATACTTTTTTCTACCCCTAAATTTCTTATTGGACAATTTTGGGTACAACAAAAAACAATCGTTACATTGGTTACAGAAAAATAGGTTAAAAGTGATTTTTTTGATTAATCATACACTGAAAAATAGAAAAACAACTTCTTCACTTTGATTAATAACCACCTTAGTATAGGATATTTTTCAGCTTTTCAAGGGGGTCTTTTGATAACTTTCACTTAGTCAAACTCAGTAACAATTGAGCAAATAATATTAATGTATTACGTGGAGATATTGATATAATTCATGTTATAAAAAGAATAAAATTATTCTTTATATATATATATAGTTATAGCTCGACTTCTGCTCAGTAACGTAATCTAAACGCGATAACTATTGACTATTTAACTTTTATCGCATCATAATAACACATGACTATACCGTTTGTATTAATAGGAAGTGTATGTCTAAAAATGAAAGTGAACTGAATTGGCGCCAAAGAATGGTGATTGAAGAACACGAAAAGCTCTCACCTCGGCTGATTTATGAAATTATCCGTAAACACGGTATCGAGGAGTTAAATCGCCCCGCAAAAGCGTTGATATTCTCGGGGATAACTGCTGGAATTATCATTAGTTTTTCATTTGTATTTAAAGCTACTTTTAAAGCGTATTTACCGGATTCTGAATGGGCTTTTTTAGTCGAAAATATCGGTTATACAGTAGGCTTTATCATTGTTATTTTAGGACATATGCAGTTGTTTACTGAAAATACAATAACAACGGTTGTCCCTCTTTTTTCTCCTTTTACTTATAGAAAACTGTACCAACTCATCAGATTATGGGGAATAGTCTTTATTTCGAATATCATTGGTACAGGATTAGCGGCGTACTTTATTCTAAATAATCACTTATTTGATCAAAATATTATACAACAACTTGACACAATTGCATTTCATGTTACTTCATATTCTATCACTGAAAATATTATAAAAGGGATCCCTGCCGGCATATTAATTGCTTCACTTGTTTGGATGTTGCCTTCCGTGAAGAATAAAGTTTTGTTGATATTTTTTATCACTTATCTAATGGCATTGGGTGGATTTACACATGTCATTGTTGGTTCTTCTGAAGCCGCTTACTGGTTTTATAAAGATAACCTCAGTTTTTCACACTACCTTTTTACATTCTTATTTCCAACGACTTTCGGTAATATAATCGGAGGTACAGGAGTTTTTACTTTGTTGATTTATGGGCAAGTTAATGAGGAATTGGGAGGTGAATAAGACTTACGACCTTTGCATTATCTTGATAACTGATTATGCTCAGATTTAGTAATTGACTGCTAAGTATTTTTTGGTTTATCTATGAATATCCTGTATAAATAAATGATAGAGAATTATTACAAAAATAATAAATTTATAACAAGCTCTTTATATCGGAAAGAGATTCAGTATCATGAGTAATTAAAAATTTGCAACAGTGCCATTTTTAATATAGAAATACATTAAAACACAAGAGAAATAAATAGAAAATCTTTTTGATAGTTATTTTGCAGCCGTTCTTCCTATTTATTAACAACATATAGGAAGAACGGCCTAACTTAGACTAGAAAAGATATTTGAAGCGAGCACGAATACCATAGCGTTCATCATCATGATGACTAATCAAATTAGTGTTATCGGCATTAATTTTAGAGTAATAAGCCCCAAGATAAATTTTGTAATTATCTATAGCTAAAATTTGAGGTAACTCATAAGAAGCATATAAAGTATGAACATCATATTTACCCGGGATGTTATTCAATACTGAATTAGGGTCTGTCGAAATATTTACTGCATTAAAATCTTTAATATTATTATGCGCATAGATATAACCTAGCTGAGCGCGACGCCATAAGGCATAGCCACCTAACGATAAATCTGTTTCTGCTATTGCATCTAGGTATGCAGTACTGAATGTTAGCTGCACTCCATTATCTGAGTCTTTCTCTACGCTATTCCATCCTAAAGTCATACCATATCCATTACGTTTGGACATATCCTTCCAATGACCATCAACGTTG
>NZ_JAMPQO010000034.1:0-32508 GCF_028482485.1 Providencia sp. PROV116
TAAATCATTCGCCGTATTACCTGAATACTGTATAAACGTATCTTGTCCTAATGGGAACATGTCATAAGCTTCGTAACGGCCGAGCTTTACTTGCCAGCGATCCTTTTGCCCGAAATAAAAAGCGGCGTCATCGAGGTTCATTTTTCCTGTCATATCCGCAAGCGGCTGCATAGAAAACCCTGCATAATTTCCATTATCTTTCAGATGATTACCATCTACCCCAATCAAAATCCGTCCATTAATAGCCCAATTATCACTCTTATTTGGTTGGTTGTTTTTCCCAAGAGCCGTTCTGACAGACGTAATTTGTCCCTGACGACTCGCCGCATCCATATTGAACTCAACATCACCATAAAGCTTAAGTTCACCGTAATCATTGTGGTATTGGATCCCAGATGTTGATTTTTCTTCACTCTCCCTTGGTACATTTGTATTGGAAATAGGCTCCTTAACAACGGTTGATATGGGTTGTTTGGTCGTTTCATGCATATTCATCACTCGTTCGAGCTTTTCTGCTTTCAGTTCAGCAGCTTCGGCACGTCGTTCTGCCAATTCAGCTCTTTTCTCTAACGCCTCTAGCCTTGCCTCAATAAGGCTTAAATCTGTTTGAGCATCCCCCACCAAAGGGAATAGGATGATAAAAGCTGCTGCAATCGCAGATAACGGTAACATCTTCATATTAATACCTATTTGAATTAAACCAACAAACATCATTGCTAGCGCTTTTTCTTCTCTTTCTTGATTTATCCTGAAGTGAGCTGCCAAGAACATGGATGGTAGTATATAATTAAAGATATGTTAACGTTAACATTAAATTAATAAAAGAAAGATCGAACTCACAATTCACTGATTAATCTAAAATAAGCAACGTCAAAAACCATGTTTATCTTTTATTTTAACCAATTGAAAATTAATTAATTTTATAAATTAATAATATAAAAACTAACCATTGAATAACTCATAAATCATATCGCGAAAAAAACTGGATACTTTAAGCGTCTGATTTGTTTTCTTTTTATTTGAAATTATGAGGAAGGTTATCACCAACGAACCAATGCGGCCTTTTCAAATCAATCTACATCTAGAGTGGCAAAATACTTTTCCACAACCGTTTCAGTGAAACTTTTCTGCCGCATTTCTTGTTTTATCCGCAATAGTTCATACCCTTTACGGAAATAACCTTGCATTAATAGCCCCGCGATACGGTCGTCATCATGAAAATATTGCTCACTTAGCCTTTCAAGCACTAATTCAATTAAAGGCTCATCAATAATACCTTCATTTTTTTTCATACATACGCCGTTTCATTCGAGCAAATAGGTCTGCTTTCCCATAATCACAGCGGGAAAGCATAAACAAGGCATATTGACATAGCTCGGATTCATTCATGTCGTTAAACTTTGAGCATTAAATTGGGCGCATTGCGCGCCCAATTTAACATAAACCTTGAAATTCTAAATAATTCCAATTAGTGAACTTGAGTGACACTTTGCAACAGTCCCCATTTAAATTATCTCTTTAAAAGTATCGCATATAGGCTATAGCATTGATAGTGAATTGATGGTTTTTAGCATATCTCATTGGTGTGTACCTATATGCCACATACGAGAGTGTTGACAATAGATACACATCAAGTTACCGTATATCTATTGTGTATTTGTATATAGGAGTTATAGTCATGCGTAATGCTGCAATTAATCTTCGGGCTTTACCTGAACAACGAGACTTAATCGATGAGGCTGCTAGTCTTCTTGGTAAGAACCGATCTGATTTTATGCTTGAAGTCGCTTGTGAAAGAGCGCAAGCAATATTGCTAGATCAAGTTTTTTTCCAATTAGATAATGAAAAATTTCAGCAATTTAATTTATTACTTGATGCTCCAGTTAATAGTAACCCTGGTCTAGATCGTTTAATGTCAATAGAAATACCATGGAAGGAAATATAGTGAATCTGCAACTATCAACTCCTAAACCATTATCATCATCTCATAGACTAGATGAATTTTTTTGTGGCGAATTATCTTTAGATGATTGGCTAAAGCGTAGGGCTCTATCTAACCATTTGAATGGAGCCAGTCGAACCTTTGTTATTGCAGATTCATATCAACATGTTTGGGGTTATTATGCATTAGCAACTGGAGCAATTTCACACAATGAAGCTACAGGACGTGTTCGTCGAAATATGCCTGAGCCAATTCCAGTTATTGTACTTGGAAGATTAGCAATCGATTTACGTGCTCAGGGAAGAAAACTAGGTGCTTCTTTATTACAGGATGCTGTTGTTAGAGTTAGAACTGTTGCTGAAAATACTGGGGTTCGTGCGTTACTTGTTCATGCTTTGAATGATAAAGCAAAACAATTTTATGAATA
Source organism: Providencia sp. PROV116 (assembly GCF_028482485.1). Classification (NCBI taxonomy): domain Bacteria; kingdom Pseudomonadati; phylum Pseudomonadota; class Gammaproteobacteria; order Enterobacterales; family Morganellaceae; genus Providencia; species Providencia sp. PROV116. The sequence continues at coordinate 2,370 of NZ_JAMPQO010000034.1, forward strand.
CTATGGTTTTACTGCATCCCCTATTAGCCCTATGACATTGATGCTTACACTATAATCTAACTTACATTTTAAGTTTTATCTTTTATAAATGGCGTTAACGATACCTTATCATTTACTGAATGCACATAAGTAACATGATAAGTTTCTCGATCTACACTCATACCTTTCATATAGTTATACTCAAATGATATGCCAAACAATATAACTCAAATATTAGAATTTAACTAATGGCATCAATTAAATATATATCATCACAGGCTGAAATTCAGACTGTCATCAAAGCGCTTGGCGTTAATTTAACGTTGAAATAAGATAGTAGTATCACATAGATAAAAGCTAATCAGCCTTTAGCGATAGTGAAAAATAAGTTATCAAAACTAGTGTAAAATACAGTAAAAGCGGTATATCGCTCAGTGAATTTTCCCCTTCAGGACAAGTACAACTGAATTTATTTGAGAGTGCCCTCGGATTCACAAGATAGATGAACTTATACAGACGATTGATCAGAATAATAGTTGAAAAGGTGCTATCTGGTTTACAGCTCAGGTGATTCGATCGCAATCCGCCTTGTGGAAAATGAAGCCGCAGCTTTTTCTCCTCGATGGACTACAAAATTTTCAGATTTTCCCTTTGTTAGAAGTTAATGAGATTAAAAAATAATCTTTCTATTAAGTTCATCGATAATCAATTGATTGCATCAATTATCCACATGGATAAATGTATTTCTCAACTACTTAACTAGATTTTTTTATCCTTTATAAATTGCATTTAATTGCAAATTGGTAGAGGGGGATATGCATACAGTCAAATACCACAAAGAAGTAGAAAAAGAAGCCAATGATTTACCCATTAAAATAAAAGTTAAATATGATCGTATAGTGCAGAAAATGGAATGAAATCCCCATATTTTACAGAAAACAGAAACTAAACCTCTTAGGGATGTATTATTTGAACTCAGAAGTATCAGGAATGATTTAGATCGAGGGCTTTGGGTATATCATAAAGGAAAAATAATTTATATATTGCTGATTTTCATAAAAAATACAAAAAACAGAATTTGAGATCGCAAAAGCAAGATTGCAAGGGATACTGAATGATAAATAAGCACAATGATTTGTACAGTGAATGAATGAAAAAAATCTCAATATTGGGCCGATTATGAAGAAGAACTATAGAAAGAAAAATTTCAAGCTCTGCTAACAGAATGGTGCAATAACGCATGTTTAACTAAAAAATTGGGTGTTAATCACTCAACTATCACTCGTATGGAGTCGAATTTTGATAACGCGAGTATCCGTAATATTATTAAATATGCAGTGGCCTGTGATATTCAAATTTCAATAATCTCACTTTAATTTTGCAGAGTCTGAATAATGGTCATAACACATGCGAGTGTAGCGTGAATCCGTCATATCGACGCTTGCAATCTAAGATTTGGGAAGCCTCGCTCTTTAAGTTGGGGAGCAGGCACGTGGCAATATTTTTCAAAAACAATTAATGCCTTGCTTTTTGAGTAGATTATTGTCTCAATGGGTTTTATGGTGAGCATATAGGCGACAATTAATGTTCGAATTTCTTCTTTTCTCAAAAACAGTTCCGAGGTACATTGGTTGACGATGTTGAAGACACTTCAAGATGACTTCTTGCTATTAAAAGAGGACTTATCAAGCCAATTATTGACAGTACCTTACGCTTATCTAAAACTGCTTATGCTCACAAGCGAATCTCAAACAACTAAGCTCGTAGGAATATTATAATTATATCTTAATGCTATTGTATCGGGATAGTAAAGCAACTTACGGTTAAAATATCCGGTTGTCTGACAATATTCCTTTTTTTGCAATTCCAACAGCAGCTACAAACTCATCAAATAGTCGTCTTTAGGCTATCAGTCGATATATCCCCTCCCCGACTATATCTGGCAAGGGTGATTTATCACTAGCTAGTTTGACTATAATGTCGAATACTCTCTACCTAAATGTAAAGTTTAATAGTATGTTGGATAGAGTAAATACTGTGTAATTTTTGACGAACAAGGGGGTTGTTTTATTACAAAAAAATGAAAATAAAACTATAATGCATTGTTTATATTAGTTTAATTTTATTAGTTGTTTTGGCGAAATACCATTGATTTCGATATGCTATTTTATGGTATGTTGGCTCAGTAAATGGAACACCTCGCCATTTACGGCAAGGCGTAGTCACATTGTTTTTTTATTCTTTACTTTTTTCTTGAACTATTTTAGATAGCTTTAGCTTTATCAAGCGTTCAAGCTCTTGAATAACGGTTTGATTAAGCCTATTAAACTCAAAACGTACTTTTCTACCGTTTCCACTGTAGCTAATACGGGCATATTGATCCTTATTATTGAATTCGACAATATCAGAGGTTTTCCATGCTGAGGCGGGCTTAGTTTTGTCTGTCATCAACTCTAAAATATTTGATAAATCGTCTAATATATTTTTTTGTGTTTCTTGGATATTTTCAATTACTAGGCCTTTACGATTATCTCTGACCTCTTTGCATAGTACTGCTAAATCTATGCCCTCTTTATGTGCATTACTTTGGAGTTTAGAAAGACGGGCATAGAATGTATTAGGTATTCCTTCGCAGTCAGGAAATAAATTAACTAGACGTACATCAATTAATGCTGCCTGAATACGTTTACGAACTGACTCAGTACTTATACCAATATATTGAGCTAATTGTTCATTAGTTGTGAAGTTATTATCCTCCATTAGCTTTTGATACTGTAAACCTACCTCGCGGTAAGAGAGTTTTCGAGAACTTTGCGCAGCACTAATAATAGAGAAAATATCTTCATTGGATATGTCGTTTGGTAAAACCCATAATGGTAGGTCGGTAGATAATTTTATGCAGCAATAGCGACGTCGACTTCCTTCAATTAAGTGGTAAATACCATCCTTTCTGATAGCAATACCTTCAGTATCCACTCCCCGTTGTTTTATTTGTTCCAGAATATCGCCCATGGAGTTCTCATCCAATGCTTCCTGGTTACGTGGATTAAGATAATGAACAACAGTTTGTTCAGAGACTTTATCCCCTGAGACTATGATGTGTTCAGCATCAACTTTGTGCCCGTTTTTCAGTGTAAAGGTTCTTTTGGGGATATTCCCCCCTTTTAAAGAGGGGAGTCCATTTCTCTGCTCAAAACGTGTTTTCTTCGAATTTCCTAAATACATATCTTTGTTTGTGCCTCTTTCTACATCAGTCATGCGGATTACTCACTTTTTGCAGAGAAACTTTTGATTTCATTTATAAATTGTTGATATACCGAACTTACTGACATTTCAGCTATATCGAACTGTTTTGCAGGACATAAATCCTCTGATTTTTTGATATCTAAGACTGTCCTGCCCCTTTCTGCTGCTGCAACAAAAGCCTCTGAATGTTTTATATTAGTTGTCATGAACTTGTCTTGTACGGTACGTACAAGCTTGTTTAATGTTCGAACTTCATGTTGGCTTTTATCATCGACATTAACAGCTAGTACCTTCATCCATTTGATATTTTCTCCTCTAGATGGTAGCTGCTGTAAACGTGCACCAATCGTTAGCATATAATTTGTTGTGGAAGCAAAGTCATACTCACGCGGTGTTATTGGCACTAGTAGTGCATCAGCAGCTTCATTTGTTGACCATATGATTGGCGAGTCTTGTGGTGGGGTGTCTATAAAGATAAGGTCATAATGCTCTTTTAGAACAGGAACGACAATATCTCTAAAACGAGTGAGAAGCTTATTTCGTTCATCTTTGCTTAAGCGCCAGTATAGATCAGTGAATCTATCATCTGTGGGAAATGCTGTAATAACATCCATATTCGGAAGATGAGTACTGAATGGAATATTAGCGATGATATCTGCCTCAGAATAACCTGCTGCTATATATTGAGAATAATCACCATCGGGCTCGTATTCAGCCAGCAAAACATCGGTAATTGTTAGATAAATATCGTCATCATTAGTGGTTCGGATAAGATTATTTCCGATAGAGCCTTGAGGGTCTAAGTCTACGATGCAACAGCGGGCGTTTAGGTTTAGATCTAATGCAGCAGCTGTTGCAATTGTGGCTGTAGTTGTACTTTTTCCTGTTCCACCTTTATGGTTTTCTATGACGATGACTCTTGGCTTATACATATCCGAGTAACGATGGGCTCCCAGTTCTTCCATGATCATTTGAACGTCGAATCGTGTATAAAGATGGTTTTTATTTTGAAAAATAGGTTCGCCAATGATTTTCTTAGCCTGCATTTCAGTCACTATCTTTGAGAATGTATTGCGAGATTTTCCAAAAAAATCAGCCAGAGCTGTTTTGTTTAAACAGTGGTTATATATAAGCCTGTCCAGACCATCTACTTGTTTATCAGTAACTTTAATTGTATTTACTTCAGCAATAGATTCTTTTAATGAAATTTGTTCAGCTTTCATTCGCTGACCAATTATTAGTATTTGATCTAAAATTGACATTTTTTGCCCCTTGCTTGTTTTTTTACATTATTAATGTAAATTGTGCGTATAACAAGTAAATATTGCCCTTAAGTGCGCAAAATGAAATATTACGCTTGATTATTTGACGGTGATATCTTGGCGAACAAGGGGGTTGTTTTTTGCGGGGAACAGAAAAAATCTTTTAAAAAGCCAGTAATAACAAGAGATACGGTATAACTTTTTTGATATCCTTCACCGGCAAGCACGGTATGTCTTACCGCTAAGATGTTACACGCTCAAATTATTGGCGCACGTTCGCTTGGCCATAAAGTGGTGGGTTACGAGTTACTTCGCTAATCGGTGTGTGCGTTTGCCGAACGCGCAGCAGAAAAACTGTGTGAAGAAAAAACAGTATTGTCGATTAGTGATATTGTGGGTGCAGAGTAACCATTTTTCTCATCATGAGTCGCATTATTATCAGCAAGAAGCCCAAACACTCATTTATCCTACACAAGATACGCGCAATATTATTCAGGCGCAGTCATTTTGTTTGACCGACTTTGGCTTCCGAATGTGAAATACAGTAAAATTGGTGAACTGATGCAGACGATTTACCAGATTAATCGAGGAAAAGATGCTATCTGGTTTACAGAGCAGGGTATTCAAGTGCAACCAATTTATGGAAAATGAAGCAGCAATTTCTTTCGCCTCGATGGACAACTCAATTTTCTGACATTCCTGTCGTAAAATGTTAATTATGGTGTGGTTATTATTTGAGCACCTTTGGTAATCATTCATAAATCAAACTATTATCCCTGTTATTAACTTGGTTATTTCAAGTTATCCACTGATTTTGTGGGTACTCCTTTTTTGCGTTTCGGTGCAACGGCTTAATGCTGGCATTGAGCCAGGCTTAAGCCGAACGCCGGATTGACCCCATTTACACACAGTTGGCGCAGGTTCCCCGTACACTCCCGTTCTCGCGCCTGTTTGGGGCGTGTTCACTGGTTCGCCAAATGTGGAAAATGGGGACAACCGGCTTGAAAGGTCAACCGCTGCGCCTTTTACCGTTTTCAACGTGGCGCAAAGGGCAGGGGTGCAGCTCCCTGCGGGACCGCCCCTGGTTCACTGCTTAGCTGCGCTAAGCGTTAATAGCGACTTGCCGTTCGCTTCTCTCGCTGCAAGTCGGGTGCTGCCATTTTCTTCACCTGTGTGATTAATCTTTCATCGAGCCCCTCCGCTTGGCCTAAAACATAGCCTCGTCTCGTCATACAGCAAGCGTAAAGTGCACTCCAACAAAATTCTTGTCGCTGCGCTTTCCAACAATTTTGTTTCCGCCCTTGCTTCCTTCCTCGTCTCGGCTATGTACGGCCTTTGCAGCGGAGGAACTCAATGAAAGAAATCATTAACACCGAGGAGGATTCAAAAATGTCATCACATCAAAACCTTGCAGCTCCAGAATCTAACGAAAGAAGGGTTAAAACCCTACTGACGCATGAACAGAAAGCGGATTTATTGCATTACATTGCGCCGTTAACACGGTTATTGGATTTATTCGAGGGGAATATTTCACCGGAGTTATACGACGAAGAAATCACGCTGTACAGTGATGCATACGATTCCAACAGTATTTTTATGAAAGATGGGTATCCGATTGGTTTTAGCGACAACTTAAACAACATGTTCTATCTGCGTCCTGAACTTATTCAGGCATCTTAGGGTGCTAAGGGAGTTAATGAGCCTCCCTTAGCTTAGACACAATAAACTAATAAGATTGAATAATATGTCTACATTAGAAACTATCATTAACCCAAAACAACGTAAAGCGAAAAAAGGCGCAAAATCGGCTCAGGCCGACGCGATTTATCAGGCATTGGACAGTGTGGAAGCGCATGTATTGCCGTTATCGGCATTGGTACAGAGTGAACTCAATGTGCGTAAACGACCAATCGATGAAAAAGCCTTGTCAGAGCTGGCAGACAGTATTCAAGCGGTTGGAATATTACAAAACTTGGTGGTTTACCCGATGGACAATGACGTCTATGGGGTAGCAGCGGGTCAACGTCGTTTACTCGCGTTACAACAATTGGTGATAAAAGGGCATTTAGCGTCGAGTTTCCCTGTGCCTGTTAAAGTGGTCTCAGAGTCCGATGCGCTGATTATTTCCCTGACGGAGAACAGCCAACGTGAAGCTATGCATCCAGCCGACCAACTTCATGCTTTTATCGAGCTACAAAAAACAGGTAAAAATGCAGCTGAAATCGGTGACTTATTAGGGTTCAGCACTCACCACGTGAAAAAATGTCTGCGTTTAGCAAATATGGCTCCCAAGCTGTTAGCCGAATTGGATGCGGACAATATCACCCTTTACCAACTGCAAGCATTAGCCGGAACGCCTGACCACGACCGTCAAGTCATGGTATGGAACAATGCTATTGGGTGGAAAAAAGAGCCACGTTACTTACGTGAAGCGGTTGAAGAAACGAAAACCGCTGTCGAAAATAATCGATTGGTGAAGTTTGTGGGGTTGGATGCCTACCAGCAAGCAGGGGGAACCCTTGAAATTGACCTCTTTACCGAAACAGGATTTATTGAAAACGCCCCACTATTAGAAAAATTGGCACTCGATAAACTCACTGCGTGTGCGGAACTGTTAGCGGATATTGAGGGTTGGCAGTTCGGTACTGCACGTTTAGAGCGTCCGAGCTTTTACGGTAATGACGGGGAAACCTTGTCACTCAGTCATGCGCCCGAGGCGGTCATTCCCCCTGAATTTGCGGATTTACTGGCTGAATTACGTGCTCGTGAAACAGATTTACGCCAGCAATCATGGGAAACCAATGATGAAAATGAACAAGCTGACCTTTGTCAAGCAGTGGCAGACTGCGAAAAGCAAATCGAAGACATTAAAGACCGTACCAAAAATCAGGCGTGGACAGTTGATGGAAAAGCAACAAAAGGCGTAGTGGTCTATCTTGACTGTGATGGAGAACCGTGTGTCATCCGTGGCGTCATTGACTTAGCACAGCAAGAGCCACAGTGCAGTGAAGCGGAATGCGAAACTGAAAGTGTGAGTGAGCAATCAACGACGCAAGTTGAGACAGTTTCTACCTATAGCGCAGCGTTGTGCAAAGGTCTCTCTTCTGAGCGCACCTTAGCGGTTCAAGCAGCTCTGACTCAGCATCCGAATGTGGCACTGGCGATTTTGGTTCACGATGCGTGTATTCAGGTGTTTGGTTCATTGTATGCCAAAACTGCATTTAACATTAAATTCTCGCTTTCTCAGGAGGAGTTACTCAAAAATGCCCCGACCGCCCAAGACAGTGAAGCATTGCAATTACTCAATACGCAATTTGAGTCATGGTCAGCGCGTCTCCCTGACGCGTGGCAAGCCGATTTCTCATGGTTGTTGTCATGGGAGCAAGCGGATTTAGTCGCATTACTGGCGTTTTGTTCCGCGCAAACGTTAAGTGAAGTGAACCATCATGCTCCGCACGATAACACGTTAGCTAAAGCTTTGCGTCCAATTGAGCAGGCGATTGCCTTCGATTTTCGCCAGTGGTGGCAGCCAACAAAAGCCAATTTCTTTGGGCGTATCAGTAAAGACCAAATCAGCGATTGTTTAGCCGAGGCAGGCGCATCAGATAAAGTCCTTGAAGCCGTCAAAATGAAGAAAGGGGATGCTGCGGAGTTGGCTGAAAACACCCTCAAAGATACGCATTGGTTGCCTCGCTGTTTTCTCGATGTAAACGCTGACACTCACAACACCGATAACGCACAATAATCAGACTGGAGACACTGCCCTGAAAAGGGCAGTGTGAATAATCATGACAACTATTCCAAACCATTTAGCCCTTGTACCCTTTAATGACCGTCAATATGCCGCTGCAAAAGCTATTCTCTTTGTCGAAAATAAAATACAAAAAGGGCAATACCAAAAACGGTATCTCTATGCGAGTGCGTTAATTCGATTTTTTACGGGGAATAAAAACGCTATAACCGCAAAGGATTTGCACTCTACGTTTGTATTATCCTTTGATGACAAGCGCGAAATACCGTCAAAAAATCGCTATCTTGCCGCCCTTGATACCTTGATTTTGCCCCGTTGTGGTCGGCTCTGGTTCTCTTGGATTTTAATGAAGATATCGATACCCGATCATACGGTGAACAATTACTGGATAATTATACCATTCCCAATAAATTAATCGGTTGAAAGGGTGTTGACGATGAACGAATGGAATGTAGTTTTACTTGAAACTGAAGACAGTTTGCTATCAATGATGCGCGGTGAGCACTCAAAAGAAACGGTGATTAACTCAGCAATTGCCGCGAATGAAATTTCACAGAGTGATCGAGAAACGTGGTTAGCCTGTGAAGATATCTATGTGGATTATTATAAGGCGGTGCCTCGAGAAGGGTATGCAGCCTATTATTATCCCGTCAGTCAGGACGTTAAAGAGGCATTTTTAGCTACGTGTCTCGAGCTATTTTAGGTTGCTAGCGAGACAGGGTGAAATAGAGGATAACAGTACGTTTATGCAATAGCGTGGGTTGAGTATTAAAATAGCGATAACATAATAAAATCTTGTGTTTTTAATTAATTATGATTAAGCCATGAGGTTATGAATTTAATCTACATAGCCGTTGAAGTAAATGGCAGTATTTGATAACTCTAAGGTAATAATTTTTGTTAAAGTGCAACAGTTAAAATTACGAGTCATAGAGTGATATATAACAATAAAATATTTCTATCTGCTATGTTATTTAGTAAACACGCAGTTAGTAGTTTTTATCTATTGTTCTTGAAAAATAAAGGATTAGTTTTATGAGTGAAGTTGATATAGCAAGTATTTCCGAAAAAAGATACACAACAAAACACTACGATGGTTCAAAAGAAGTTTCAAAAAGTGACTTAATAAAACTATTAACTGTATTAAGAAACAGCCCATCATCAGTGAACTCTCAGCCTTGGCATTTTTTTATTATAAACAATAAAAATAACCCTAATCTGCTATTGTCGGGCGTGTTAGACTTTAATCATAGTCGAATAGCCGATTCTACTTATACCATTGTTTTTTGTATAAGGAAGTCAATGGATAATGAATATTTAGAGCATTTAACCAATACCGAAATTAATGACAATAGATTTGAAAATCTAGACATTGCTCAAGAGATGGATAAAGGGCGTCGCTATTTTGTTGAATTAAATAATAGTAGCTCAGAAGAACTTAAAAACTGGGAAAGCAAACAACTATATCTTGCATTAGGTCAATTTATGTTTGCGGCTGCCGCACTAGGGATAGATACAACTGCTATAGAAGGATTTAACAAGGAAGAAATTGATAATATTTTAAATTTAAAGGAAAAGAACCTAGAGAGTGTAGTCATGACTACGATTGGCTATCGCTCTGAAAGTGATTCGAATGCGAAAAGGCCAAAATCACGCCTCAAAGACGATGAGATATTTACTTTCATTTAATGCTTTAACGATAAATGGACGACTGATAGATTGGAAGTTGGAAGTCGCCTGTTTAGTCATGAATGACAACAAGTTAATAAAAAGACAATAATCAAAGTTAAATGAATTGTTGATAGCTTTCCTTAAACAGCGGCATCACCCTTTGTCTCTCGGAAAACGAGTATACCTCGTTAGCTTTTGAGTGTGAAAACAGTCCGTTTTGTTAAAAATAGATGAGGCTATACAGGGTGGGATTACATGTAGCTGATTTTAAGTGGTAAAAATAATGAGATTGCACTTTTTGAGCAAAAGTTTAAATCAAAATTCATTCATCATAAAAACACAATAATCCCTTATGGGCTCCTACGGCGGCCCTATGTCCTCGAGCTGCCGCCTACACTCCAGCGCTATTCGTTTTACGAATGGGTTTCCGCAAAGCGCGGAAATGATGTATTGGGTAGGGCGAGAGCAAGCTGCTAAAACAGCCCCGACAGAAATTATCTTAATACAGTTTATGGATGCGTTATCCGTTATGCCCCATTGGATTGATAAGGCAACAACAATACAGAATCATTTAAATTGTAAGAGATGGTTTTAGGGAACGAGACTGATATTTTTGTCAAATTGGACGGACGTTATTTCACGTTTAGGGATGTTTCAACGCTATCTCACGCGCAAATTATTTCGCGTGTGCGTTGTGCTGGACTGCTGGCACAACAATGAAAAAAGCAGGCTTACGCCTGCTTAATCCGAGCCGAGAGATACTTTAGCACAGGAACTCATGGCATCAGCTCACTCAAAGGAGTAGCTCCTATGAACGCAAATATTATTGTATATGCTGCCAACCCTGTAAAGTCCCAAATGCCCGTTGTGTCAAAACGTCGGGCCGTGCGTCACGATATCGCTATTAGTGATATTAAGCCAGCCTATCTGGAAATGTCGTGACATATCGACAAACAACTTAAAGGCAAACAGCCCGTTCGCATCCCTACAATGAATAACCAGTGTTTGGGGCAATTTATGCGTTGTTTAGAACTGCGTAAATCGTGGATTTAAGTTAACTCACTGCCCCTTTTTAAGGGCAGTTCTGGAACATCGATATGTCACAATTGAGTTTTTTTGATGTGGTTTAAGTTAATCCTCGAAAATAGAACCTCCTGTCACCGCAGAGTCACCCAGTAAGGTACAAAAAAAGACCGAAAAAACAGGCGAAAAAGTCAACCTAACCACGATGAACCCTAAGTCAAACCGCGATTTTCACACCGATTTTATTCAATTATTTAATCAAAAGGCGCGTTATCACAGTCGTGTAGACGTGTTTTGGGATTTTATTCATGTTGCTGCGGTTTCATTAGAAAACAATGTGAAACAGTGCACTGAATTGGAACAAACTTACTTTAACGTGATTGTACGTTATGAAAGAGCCGATTTAGATTTATTCGCCAAATACTTACTATTTGTGTTAATGCCTTAGATCAACAAGCCACTGATTTTTTTAGGAGCGATGTTTATGTCTCTTGAGCTAGGCGAAGGGACATGGGGGCAATTTTTTATGCCATTTCATATCAGCCAGCTAATGGCAAATCTTATCATCGGTGATTACAGCACGATAATTGAAAAAAATGGCTATATCAGTGTGTTCGAGCCAATGTGCGGTAAACGTTACATGTTATATTTTAAACTTACACCCTACATGCTTATGTAGTGACAAATTGAATGAGTCTATTCTAAGAATAGTTATCTTTTTAGTAACATCGACTACCGAAATAGAATATTTCATGGCTAGTCTTGAGCGAATCAATGACTGGCCATAATAGAGCGGAAGTTAAAAGTGTTTATAGACATCTTTTCGATGACCAATAGACAATGCGAGTATGACTAATCGTTCATCTTCAATGGTTGCGATTAAACGATAATCGCCTATGCGATAACGGATAAATTCAGCCTTATCCCCCTTCAATATTTTACCGATTAATCGAGGGTTAATGCTGTTATCTATATTTTTTTCAATATAGCTCTGTATGATTTTCTGATGGCATCGATCTATTTTCTTTAGCTCTTTCTGAAACCGTTTTGTATATTCAATTCTGTAACGAGGCATAGTTACCTCAAAGCGGGTCAAAGATAGCTTTATGGCTCAACGTCTGATTATCGTTTAGATATTCCTCGTAAGCTTCTTCTGCTAGTTTTAAATCAATTTCATCTTCAATTTTTTCAATAATCGCACTTTTGCAAAGTTCACTGAAGGTCAAACCTTTGGCGTTGGCATACGATTCAAACAAAGATAGTTCTTCATTGTTAAGCCTGATTGCTTTTGTTAAATTTTTTTTCATTGTTCCCTTCCCTCTTTATTGTTATACATTGTATAACTTTTTGTTTATTTTGTCAATTCATATCAAATGGGAGCCAACTTAATTTAATTGCGTGTTACATGGGAAAAATATGAGTTTGGACTAGGGGAAATTCAGATAAATAAAATCCATTTTCATAGGGTTTAGCATAATTTTGCTTATTTAAGCTGGTGACGAAATTGTAAAAATGTCATTACTTATGTTTATTATCTATGGACAATTAGGGAATGGCATACAATGCTGAAAATAAAGGGCTACCACGAATGTAACTAGCCGTTAATGTTACGGTTATCGCTTGTGCCAACTCTATGTTACAACAAGGTTTTAACCCGAAAATGCGCATGATTGCGGTGTGTACCGATATTGATGAAGTGGCTGCCCGTATGTGCTACGTCCAACTGGCATTACTGGGGATTCCTGCTATTGTGAATATTGGTAACAGTTTAACGTTGGACATTCGTCAAACGCTATATATCCGGATGTTAATGTTAAATTCATTTCGCTTTAAATCCTTTTTAACAGCCTAATTCACGTTATTTCAAGGGGATTTGTTCCCCTTTTTTGCGCATCGGCTTAATCCTGGCATCGAGCCAGGCTCAATCCGACAACGTCAACCCCTGCGCCTTTTTACGCTGACGCGTGGCGCAAAGGACAGGGATGCAAGCTCCCTGCGGGAGCTGCCCCTGATAAACCGCTTAACGTTGTTAAGCTCAAAGGACGCCTTGCGGTTCGATTCTCTCGCCGCAAGTCGCGGTTGCGTCATTTTCAGCCACTGTGTTGTTAATCTTTCGCCAAGCCCCTCCGCTCGGGCTTAAACATAGACTCAACTCGTCATCCAGCAAGCGTAAAGTGCACTCCAGCAAAATTCTTGTCGCTGCGCTTTCCAACAATTTTGCCTCCGCCCTTGCTTCCTTCCTCATTTCGTCTATGCACGCCCTTTGCAGCGCAGGAACTCGACGAAAGAAATCATTAACCCAAAAGGGGGCACTAAAATGACTCAACAACAAAACCTTGCAGCGAGAGAATCTAATGAAAGAAATGGAAAAGACGAAATCGAAATCACGGCTATTGAGGTAAAAAATGCTCAAGCTCGTTTAACATTTTTACCTTCAAAGTTAGGGCGGCACTGTATTACTTTTGAAAATACAATCTATAACTGGATGACTCGGAACGCCGTAGCCTATAACGGCGGCTATTGGGATTTTTATACGTTGTCGAATGGCGGTTTTTATCTGCAACCGACAAAAGGCTATATGCTCACTTCACCGAATGGATTTATGGACGATATGAGCGCCCAAGAAGCGGGAATAATTGTCACTTTAATGATGTTAAGCCATTTTTCATTTGTGACTTATGAAAAATGGCATCATGAAGATTGTGAGCGTATTTCTGCTTATTTTCATCAATTACGGGATTTTATTTTCACATTATCCCCTGAATCACAAACCAAAATATTAAACGCCATTGATTAACACTATCCCGCGCAAGTCTCAGGCTTGCGCTTCATTAAACACCATCAATCAATAAATCAGAAAAAGGTAAATGAATATGGAACAGCAAACATTATTATCGGTTGGTCAAGTGGTTTACACTAATTTATATAATCTCGGCAAGGGGGTTATTGTTAATATTCATGGCGACCAAAAACCACAAAGCATAAAGAATATGTATAATGTTATGGTCACAGGGGGCAATGCGGAATTTGATATCGTATTTTTTAATGGGAATAAAACAAATCGTTTACCGGAATGTATTTTACACGGCGTACAATGGAAAATTGAAGGTGAAACGGTTGAACAAGAAACAATTAAATCATTAATTGAAAAAGCTGAGGCACATGAACAAACCGAGAAAGCTGAAGAAGAACGAAAGAAAAATGAATTTAAACAAGGTGTCGAATTCCAAAAAAACAACACAGAATATTCACACTTAACACAGATAACCTCTAATTCAGATAAGGAAGTCAAAATAGTCGGTAAAAATATCCGCGCTGAGTTAAAAAAACATTTTCCAAAAACAAAATTTTCAGTTCGTAAACAATATTACAGTTCTTATCATGTTTCATGGACAGATGGTCCGACAGTGGATGAAGTCGAATCTATAATCAATAAATATGAAACATCGCGTTTTGATAGTTATACCGATTATCATTATAGTGATACATCACCTTTTAATGTAGTTTATGGTGGTGCTGATTATGTTTTTACACATCGTCAATACAGTGATGAAATAATCGCATTGGCTATCAAATCATTGATTGAAAAATATGGCGAGTCTTATGAGTTTGATACCTCGCTAATGACGGTTGAAAATTATCATCAAGGAATGTTATACAAAATTGGACGCGAACAAATTATTGGAAATGATGGGGTAGGTGGAGAAATCAACCGTGTATTAAGAAAAACAAGTTATTAAAGAAAACGCGCCATAAAGGCGCGTTTCTCGTTTTAATACTAAGCCACATGCATTACTTAATATCAAATATGATTATAGCGTTAAAAATAGAAAGTAAAAGGAATAAGTTTAGTTATTTTTTAATGTTAAGATAAATGTGATAGACCTCAATCGCGTATTGATTTCTTTTTTTCTCTTGAACCTCTGATTTTTTTAATCCTGCATTATATGCGCCAACCCCTTTCCATATATCCCCTTGTATTTGAATAAATTTCGCCAGATAAAATGCGCCCGTATAAATATTCATACACGGATCTAACCTTAATTGGTTTTCGGTAATGCCATACTGGGCTAATTCATTAAAGTTTTGCGAATGAATTTGCATTAATCCAATCGCGTATCGTGTCGATGATGCTTGGTTAATCGCATTCGGTTGGAATGAACTTTCACGAAAGGCAACCGCACGTAATAAATCAGGGTCAATTTGATAATCATTTCCTGCTTTATCATAACAATCAAATGAAAATGAAAAAGGTGAAAAAATTAACGCAATGAGAATACAGATTATTCGCATATAAAACCCCATAAAATAATAAATACTCTTAACTCAGAATCGCCCATTTTAATTAAAAAATAAAGCACTATTTAAATGCAAGCCCAAAGAAACAAGGAGCAATAAATATGCTCCTCTGAAAGAAAGACATCACACACTACGCAAAATTTCATTTTGCAAGAATTTATCATTAAATCAGGGTGTTGATTAAAAATAAATGGGTGAAAATTTTGAAAATTTTAGTGCCAAGCCCATTACTAGCCCACTAATGGCGTCTATATGTGGGCTAAATAGATGCACTTTGTGTGTTTTGTTAATTATATCAAATAAATCTAATTTTTCGCTAAATTTAGTGGGCTAATGGTGGTCTATTGTAATATACTGTTTATATGCAATTTATTTTTTATGATTGTATTTGGTGGGCTATTTGTGGGCTGTGTGTTAATTGACCGCAGCCCACAAATAGCGGCTAGTAGAAACTAAGGAAATAAAAGAATGCCACGTCAACATATATATATGAAGCAAAAAACATTAGATGGAATTCGTAATATTGTGGATAAACGAAAAGCGGATGGCGCTGATGCAAACAAGAAGCCGAGATAGGGGGACGTTTTAAATAACGGCCTAAATATTTCACGTTGTGCCAAGCCCCTCGAGTCTTTTTAGCAAAATGGAGTTTCCAATAGCGCTGAAATTGGGCATTGAGATAACGACACCACGTCGGATAATCCCAGATATGTCCGAAGCCCGGTAATGTTTTTGGCTGTAATTGACCATAGGTATCCCGAAGGAGTCGAATGACGGCGCTGCGCCAGACCTTTTCGACATCTTTCTTTTTAAAGAAAATCGATTTCCAGGTGTCATATTGGGTGAGGCCACCACGGGTGACCGATAAATGAATATGCGGATGTTGATTGAGTTGGCGGCCATAAGTATGCAGCGCACAAAAAATTCCGATTTCAAGGCCTTGGCGGCGTGCGTGTTTGAGCATAGCACGGGTTGCGCAGCGAAAGAGTTGGTTGAGTAAGGGCCAGTTGTTGTTGAAGAAAGGCCAAAGCAGGTGGGGCATGGTGAGGGTGATATGTTGCCACTCGCAATCGGGCAAAATATGGCGTTGCAGGGCAATCCATTGTTCGGTGCCTTTCAGTCCGCAAGCACTGCAGGCTTTGGATTTACAGCTTTGGCAGAAAAAGCGTGAATGTGTGCAATCGTGAGACTCACAGCAATAGCGACGAACGCCCATAGCGCAAGTGCCGCAGGCGAGCATTTTTTCGATGCTGAGACTCTGCCATTCATCGACAGGGTTGTTATCAATGAAACGGTTCCATCCGTCATCGTATTGAAATAATAATTTAGCGGGTCTGGGAATATACATAGAGCAGAGTATAAAAGACGATAAGGGAGTTGCCTAGGAATAGAGCGGCACTGCCGCGATGCTCACGCCGTAGGCGTGCTTATGTTCTATGAAAATTTGCCTCACTATACGTTGTTGCTATCACGGTAGGATGTGAATGTATGCTCCAATAATGTACATTATTTTTCTCATAGAAAAAACTTGAACTTTTGAAATATATAGAAAGTCCCTCAATTAAATTTCACTTTAGGGTTTTTTAATGCTTCATTAAGTGAGATTTAAGGTGAATCATTCCATTGTAAAATCAACTCCATTAATATTATCTTAGTCAGGCTTTTTATTAGAAGAAATAATAAAATTCACATTTGCTAAATATTAATTGTAACTAAATTAAATTAGTTTCAAGGAAAGATACTCTAAAACTGTTTTTTTATATTATTGATATTAATTTTAATATTTAAACCCTGTAAATCTAATTTTCCTGATAATTGGGTGGCTTTGGTTGAAATGGTTAATTATATTAGGTTATTATTTTTATGAGGAAAAAGGAATTACGAATGATATGAATAATTAAAAGTTATGAGGTAAATAATAAGATGGAAGATTACTGATTACTAAGATAAAAAAACTAATAAGGGTTAAGCAGGTCCAGACACTACTACGATATTAGCTGTGGTACGGCTAAAAAATCATCATATAGAGAATTGATAAGAATTACATCGCTATAATAAGCCATGTGAATTCTAGCTAACAAGAGTTTAATTGTTACAAATTGTTTTTTTGATTGTTAGTCGAAAAGTTTTAGAGGGGAGAGTAAATTTGTTTTCAATATATATAAATAAAAACTTTAACTTAAATGGTTTTATGTTTTTTTAAAAGTAATCTATTTAATATGTTTGATATAAAAGCTTATATAAGGCTATGCGGTTAAAATAAATCATGGAATAAAATTAAAATTATTATTTTATAGATGAAGAATATAATTACATTTAAGTTTATTGTTTTTTAAGAGCGTAATAATTATTGAGATATTATAATTTTATTTTTTTATCAGGAGGGTGTTAATATTAATTATTTTTTATGATAATATATTTAGTGTTATCCTTATAAGATATCATGTAACTAAATGTAATTAACTTGAAGATAGTATTTCTATTTGTGCCATTAATTAGATTAATTAGATTAATTAGATTAATTAGATTAATTAGATTAATTGATGATAGTAATCTAAAATTATTTAAACTATGGTTTTATTTTTTTATGATAAAAATCAATCTATTACTATTTTTTTTGGTGGGGCTGATCGTCTATAGCGATCAAATTCAATCATTTGATAGGCTTTAACTATCATTTGGGTTTTATTGATCGATTTAAACTCGTTTACCATGGGGTGTTATAATTATATTATTCAGATTATATTTTAATTATTTTCCATAAATATTTTAAAGGGAATTCATGGATTATTATATTGATACTTTAATTGATAGCTATACTTTTTATATAGTGCATAGGAGTGATTGCCAATACTTACCTAATAAATCAAATAGAATTTTTTTAGGTAATTTTTCAGACTCTTCATTGGCAATAAAAAAAGCAAGAGAGTATAGCTATCTAAAGGCTAATGGATGCTATTGGTGTTGCAGAAGTATTCATAGGAAATATAATGATTAGATAAGGATTCAAAGAATATGAAATTTTTATTTTTTAATATGTCATTTTTAATGACGCTAGCGATATATTTAAATCCTAGTTAACAGGAGGGAGGGAGTTTATGGCAAATGATTTTATAACAGAGTTTTAAATGAAATTATTTATTATGGGGTTTGAGATGTAAATTTTTATGACCGAATTAATTATATATAAAAAGCCATTCTAAAATATAAAATTAAATTTATATTGAATTATCATTTCGATTTTAATGTGTTAAGG
This sequence comes from Providencia sp. PROV116, assembly GCF_028482485.1. Lineage (NCBI taxonomy): Bacteria > Pseudomonadati > Pseudomonadota > Gammaproteobacteria > Enterobacterales > Morganellaceae > Providencia > Providencia sp. PROV116. Next base: position 20,857 of record NZ_JAMPQO010000034.1, read on the forward strand.
TGTTTTTCATTAAAAGTTTAGGTTATTTAAAATAACCTACTGGAAGCTTAAAATTATTAGTTAAATATTAATTATTAGTTAAATGTTAATTATTAGACTAGGGCTGATTATTTATATAGTGCATTGATAATCAGGCTGCTTTTCATTAAACCTTTTTCAACTGTTTGTCCTTGGGCATAAGGTTTAGCCCAAAAACTAATATCAAATTGATTATTCTGATTGGCACTAAAACGTTTGTTTACGCCTGATAAGTCAATTGGAGTAGTATCTAACCACGATAAATAAATTCCGACACCGGATAAATTGGTTTTAAGTTCGCCCCCGAGGCCATTATGCAATGCGCCTTGGCTACCAGGAGTCACTTTGATATCAATATAATTAGGTTTAAATCCACTTTTCTGACAATCTATAATAAATTGTGTTTTTACCGCAGGTTGCTTTCCTGACAGTAAATCATTTTCATTAATAACGTTAAAATCCACTATTTTATTAAATCCTTTCCCATCATTAATATTACAAGTGATCGTAACGACATCCAGAGAAATGGCCAATTCGGTCTCAGGGAGAGCTTCATCTGACAGCGTGAGTGGCGAATAAAAATTTAAGCAAGTGACCATAAAATACGCGTATATTTTTTTGTTCATACAAAGGCTCGCATCAGATATATTTTATTTTGATAGTAATATGGGTGTCCCCATTACCTAAGCTAATGGATTGACCGCCCAGCGGAAGGACAACCGGTTTTATTTTTAGTTTGACTTTCATCAGTGAGGCCTCTGCTTTTTTAAAAAACAGCTCCTTTCCCATGGGGACACCTTCGTTAATGGAACCTATTTGTGCGTCTTCCCATGTCACAAGATAGCCCAAGGAGGTATTTTTTGAGCCAATATAACCTGATGATCCCTGAGTTAAATGGGGATTAGCAGGCTCAAAGCGTATTGAAATCCTCTGGGGCTTAATGGTTCCAGAGCAATCCAGTGAGAGTGTCGAGTGTCCTTCAATTTCACCCGACAAAATAGTGACCGTATCTACAGGGCCAAAAGCCACATTATCTACCGTGGCCGGTAAACACGTGGCAATTTTGACATTCATACTAAATTGCGATTGAACAGCACCGCCAACGATGGATGCTGGTTTTAGCTCAGAGCCATAACCTCTCGTTGTACTGAATATTAACAGGCTGATAAGCAACATAGATTTGAACATAGAGCCCTCAATTAATTGAATGTCAATTTAATGTTTAACGCTGTATTGGCGGCCCCTGGAGATACAATCTCACCGAGTGCAACGGGCTTAACTTTAATTGGGATCGTAAAACTTGCCGCGGTGGGTTTATTCGTTGGTGTCACGGCTGTGCCGTTAACAGTGATGGCGGTATCCAGAGGTTTTACCGTCGAATCTCCCCACCGCAGTTGATAACCTACAGTCGAATTGAGCTTGGTATTAATAATGCCATTTGCCACATCTTTAACACCATCAGCAGCTGTAAATGTCAGGGTATAATTGGCCATTTTTGTATCGCAAGCAATTGCCAGTGACATCACTTTGTCGGCGACCGTCCCTTTTTTAATATCGCCCGCCGCTTGGTCACCAAAGGCAACATCTGCCACGGAAGCACTGCAAGATGCCTTGACCGTCATGCTTATATTTGAGGTCACGGTACCTCCGGTAACATTTGAGGCAAAGCTAGTGGCGCCAGCATAAAAGGGAAGTGAAAATCCGGCGAGAATGAACAGTGATTTCGTTATCATAGTTAGCTCCATTTAATTTAATTTTACATTAATCGTTAATGCGGTATTCGCGAGTCCAGGAATGGCTTGTGCCGACAACGCGACTGGTTTAACAATCACTGGAACCGTAAAGTTATTGGTTGTTGGTTTTGTATTGGGAGTGATGGGCATACCATTTGTGACAACAGCACTATTTGCTGGCTTAACGGTGCCATTTCCCCAGGTCAATTGGTAACCTACTGAGCTATTGTCTTTTACAGAAATAATGCCATTATTTGGAGCTCCGCCATCCCGGCCGCTAAAACTAATTGTGTAAGCAGGCAATACTGCATTACAGGTAAAATTAATATTGATTGTTTTACTCGCGATGGTATTTGATTGCACACTTGTGGCTGTTTGGTCACCAAACGCCACATCATTAACAGAAACCGCGCAAGAGGCATTATTGATTAATGTCATCGATGTTGGGGCACTAAATGAAACTGTTTCTTTTTGCATCGTATTGGTGAATGGACCTATACGAGAATAGAAGTTACGCGTTAACATGTAGGTTGGATTCACTACCGTTTTTCCTGGCGGTGGTTTTTTCTGTAAATAAACAATACCAGAATCGGTACCACCGCCTGCCCCGGATAAATTGGTATAACCTGCCCCTGAGGTTTTATAATCGAGCACTAATAACCAAGAAGAATTGTTACAACTGCCTGTTGAGCGGAATCTTAAAATACCATCCGATGAATTTTTATCGATTGTTCCATTTGGACAAGTACTGGGTGATGCACCAAATTTATCAACAAGATAGATATATTGTCCGTTAGTGTTTCCCGCTCCACTTGTTGCACGTAAACATTGCCCAGTGATCATCAGCGGTACCCCCGGATTTCCAAAAGTATACAGTTGGTCACCCACTTTCTTATTCGTAATATCGATTTGAGCTGGAAAATTGTATTTTAATGATACATTTCGACATCTGGCCGCGGATGCATCAAAAGAAACTAGCAATATCCATAATGTCATTAAATAAAAGGCGTTCTTTGCCATTTCAATGTCCTCACGGCAGCTCAATAATACGTCGGGCACCATAATCATCAATGGCTTCAACGGTCACTTTACCCGATAACGGGCGCTGTAAATTCACCTCACTGAAAGGCGGAAATAAGCTGATGGACTGCTCAATCTCTTTGGATAACGGCAACGGGTTGTTATTCACCGACACTTGGGTTAAGGCAAAATAATACGGGGTGGGGTTCTTTAATATTGAACCGCTGTACGTTAGGCCTTTTTCGGCATCTTCTCGGTTTTCTGCCAAAACTTTAGGCCGATAAATCAGTTTAACTTGGGTATTTAAGGCAACAGCAAGGACATTCCCTTCATCAGCAGAGGCAACGGGGGGAATTTCCTGCACATTCAACCAAAATAAAGATTCTCGGTCTTTGGGTAAAATATCATTCACATACAATAAACGGATTAATTGCTTTTCTTCGCCCCCGATTTTAAATAAATTCGGGGCCGGGACAAAAAACACGTCATTACCCTTAAGATTATCAACCCAAACTTGCCCCCCGTATGTTTTATCGCTGTTATTTTTGACTTCAATGGCGATATTCTTTCGGCCTTCATCATAAATAAAACGGGTGCCATTAAGTGTAAATGCAGAGTATGCATTAAAGCAGGTTAATGACGATATCATTAAAATAAAAATGGATACCAGTTTACTCATTGCATTCAATCTCCGTGATTTTATTATCATTTGATTCAATTTTTTCTAAATTCAAGGTGCACTGTTCCCCTTTTGGGGATAAGACAAAGATTGTCTTAGGCTTATTTAATAAATTTAATAATAGGACACCACTGTTCGAAACGAATCCCACGTATTCATTATTTTCTGTTCTCACCGAGCTCCCTGCAGAAACAAACTCGCCATTTTTCTTTTTCAGTCGCAAAATATAGCGATGAATTGTTGAATATTTAAATTCACGATAAATAATGGCTTTATCTGTCGGGACAAATTGTTGAACGGAGTCCAGTAATTCAATATTATTGGGCACTTCTTCGGTATTAATTTTTAAATTATTCTCAATATAGGGGGAGATCCCAATAACCGTATTTCCCTTTCCGTCAGTAGGCGGGGAATCATTAAATGTGACATTTTGAATGTCTTTAATTTTTGCAATTGCGACGGTATCTCGTCTCACATTACTGAATAACAATCCCGTTTCTTGGGTTGCCAATAAGCTTCCCGATGCATTAACTGATCCGGTTGTTTGGTGCGCATTTTGAGAAACAGCAAAACCGGTATTTATCAGGCGCTGGTCAACACCAAAATAAGCGGAATTGGACCAGTTATCCCGATCTTTATTGGTATTTATACTGTAGTTAACTTTTTCGTTAATACTGCCAGAAATACCGGAGTTAAAACTGGCTTTGTTTCGTCGGTCGTAGTTGACGGAATTTGTCCAAAAGTGATTTTTATCAAAGACACTAAAGGGAATATTTATACCGACAGAAAAAACATAATTATCGCGATTATAATCATTTAATTTTTGATAATCTGCCGAAAACGATAAATCGATACCTTGGATCGCGGTATTATAAGTAATGTTGGCGCCCACCTCGTTGCTGATAGCATTGCGATAGGTTTGGACCCAGCCCGATACACTCAAAAAGCTCCCATCAAAATTTTGCGATAGGATAGTTTCATAGCGTTCTTTACGATTGCTTCGGTGGTATAAGGCATTCGGGTTAAAATCATTAAAATCAACGTAATCTTTACCGGTGTATCGGTAAGCCAATAATTGTAGGTTCGTATTGTCTGTTAATGAATTTGCGTATTGAAGCATATAGCTGATACCCGATTGACGAGCTTCTGGCATCGTTGGCGTTTGCTTTTGAAACGTACTCACCGCCGTGTTGACGTTAAACGAGATTGCCCCAAATTGGCCTAAATCTTTACTTGCCCCTAAAGCAGCGCTCTTATAATCGTTATGCAAGATACCGGCAGTATGGAACGTAAAATGGGTTAACCCATAGTCAAATGCGCCCAAAAAGAACAGGCGATTTTCTCTTTTTCCTGCGATCTCTCGCTCACCAATGGCGACATTGTAATTAATTTCATTCGCTCGCAATAAAGACGAAAGTGTTGCGACAGGATAGTAACGAACGGTTTTCGTTCCATCATTTTCTTCCACGGTGACGGTGATATTTCCGTTACTGACGGGGGCAATATCTTTTAATTGGTAAGCCCCTGCAGGCACCACTTGAGAGCTTAAAATATAGCCATTTTGAGATATCGTAATTTTGGCATTGGAATTTACGACACCAGAAATCACTGGGGCATAGCCACGCATTTCCCAGGGGCGCATATCCCGCTCGGAGCGTAATGCCATGCCATAAAAAACAAAATTAGGTAATATTGATAAAGCGGTTAATGTTTTACCGGCAATAAAACTTCCTTGTATTGGTTTTATTGCTGTTGATATTGTGGCTTCGGATGTTTCTGTGCCGGAATCTTTTAGATAACTGCTGCGAACAAAAGCAACCCAGCGACCGACATTAGAATATAAGTCAAAATCGCCGTACATTTGTGTTTTTGACGAACTGGTTTTAGAAACATAGCCAGAGTAGTTAACTTTAACGCCAGTAATACCGTAATCCCAATTTTGTTGATTTGTAGATTCATCCAATGCGATTTGAGGAATACTCAAAGATAATGTTTGTTTGGCATTATCAAAAGTCACTTGGGCGCCAGGATAACGGCTAACGTCATAGCAGTGTCTCTCGGGATTAAAATAAGCCGCAAATAAATTTAAATTGATCGGCAAGGCTAATTCGGTTATCCAGTCTTTATTGAGACATAACGTTTCTTTATCGTCAGGTAAGATAATCAGCTCTTTTTTATTCATCGAGCGACGATTAAAAATCACCTCAACAATATAATGCCCGGCGGGGTATTTTACATTCTCATCAAAGACACTTTCAGCTTGCGGTTGAACGCCTCCATGCAAGAAGTCCATATTTAAATCGGCGCAGACATAAAATGGCGTGGCTAACAGGGATAACATAAAGGCATTAATTGGTTTTAAACGCATTGATATTATCCATCCCTATTGGTCATTAAAAATAAGGGTCAAAGACCCTTTAAATATTCAGTTTTTATATCCGAATTAATCCGGGTGTGCTTATTGGCTATTAAAAATAATTCCGATTGATATTCATTTGGTTATATTATTAGAATCAAAAAGTGAATGAACAAATATTGGGAATAAAGACCAAGCACTAAAGAATAGATATTATTTATAGGCTACCGCATAGGTGGCACTTGAAATAACAGTACCCTCTTTTAGGGTTTGCCCTGCGGTTGCCGCCATTCTGGCTTTAAACTTCATATTGCCAATAGCATCTGTGCCGTTACCGAAATCAACACTTTGGCTGTTATAAGTCACGTCTTGATTAGGGGTTGTTGAATTAACGGCAGTTAATTGGATAGAGACACCGTTAGCGGTTCCTTTCATATTTGCTAGGCCAGTATTTGTAAACCCAGCACTCTGCCAACCCACTTGGCCACTGGTTTTTTTCAGACATTCATCAGTACGTGGTACTAAATCAAACTCAACATAGTCACCGTTGGTATCTGCAGTGGTCATTTTACCTAAGTCGATGGTTGATTTAACTAATCCTCCAATCTCAGTATCAATGTCACAAGTTTCTGAGGTGACAGCTCCAATAAATTGAACTTCACCTGTATTTGCGGATGCATAGCTACCAAATAATGTGGCTCCGATGATGAGAGGTAATAATAGTTTTTTCATTGAATGATTCTCCATTTAAATATAATTGAACATCAAAAATAATAATTAAAGCAATAATGTAAAAAGGATTAATATTTATCACTTAATCCATTGTATGATAAAAATTCATCCCAAGATGTTTCCAATATGATTAATATGTCATTAAGTAAAGTGACAGTAATCTTTGTAATACCATTTTCATACCGGGAAATTTGCTGCTGACTAACATTTAACATTATCCCTAAGTCTTTACCCGTTATATCCATTTTCTTTCTTTTATTTTTAATAAAACATCCTATGTTCTTATTAAAAACATCCAGATTAATAAGGTCAGAATGGTAATCTTTCACGTTTTTAACCCTCTTAGATTATTAAATTAAAATGTCTGATATAAACAGGATGATGAGGAATATATAACCACAATTTACCAGAGTAAAAACGTTTATATCGATCAATAACGCACTTATGATAGCCATGGCCTATCATAGTTGATTTATTGATCGTTAAATTCGATCTGTTAGGGGGCTGAAAATTATTCAACACTTTGATATAGAATAATTATTTTTTTTATATGATTTTTGGGGAAATATTTTTTTACATTATAATTACATCATTTAGTCTCTGATTGAGAGAAAGTGAATTAAATTTATATTAATATTGAAACAACAAATTACATCTTGTTACATTTTTGTTTGTAAGGGAATATTATAAAGGCATGCTAATTATCAATACTTGAATAATTAAGGGAGGAATTGAGATAGTCACTCATATTTATTAAATTAAAATATCATAGAAAATATCAATAATACTGAATATTCTTATCTTATTATATTTATCACATAATGATGTAATAAACAGAGTTATTTAATATTGATAGGCTAAGAAAAGGGATGTTTATTATTAATTTAATGCTATTAGACTCCTCTTGGTGGCTCTCATAAAGATTATTTTAGTAGGTAAATAGAATAATAATGCTTAGCCTTCTGATTCAGCGCTGATAAGGAAATGATTTAAAGTTTAGTCATAAATATTTACTAATAAAAATAGTCGTTATAGCGACGAATGGAAACACATTGATGAGCCAATGATTTTTTGTAGTTAAAGAGGGGGAGTGATTAAAAACGACACCAAACGGATTTTGAGCGGTTTTTTATCTTATCCATTCAAATGCATTACCTATGGTGAAAAAAATGCTCTAAATTAATTCTGTGAAGCCTGTTTTTTAATCAATTATTCGTATTTTTTATTATTCGTTCTTTGTGACTCTTTTTGCCGTCTACCGCCCTACGGGCTGGTGATTTAGGTGAAATTTCATGATAATCTGCTATTAATGCATTGATGATAAAAATGATTTTGGTGTGAGGTTAGAATGGAACGCAAAACACTGACGTTAAAACGTTCGACGATAGAAAAAGAGTCGGAAAGTACCGAACCGGTTATTCAACGTCGCCGTAAACAGGTCGTGGTCAATACACAGCGTAAATCCCATAAACTCGCCAAAACAGCGCCAATCCAACCGCCTATAAAAGAGACCTCTCCGCCCGCGAAAAATCAGAAAGCGGTTGTCATTCCGTTAGAAAAAAAAGTTATTCTGCCAACGCCGCCAAAAAAACATCTCCCCTTAGAGGAAGCTATCGCGAATATTTCAGCCTATTGGCCACAACTCTTTCCCGATGGACAACTTCGACCCATGGCAGTGGGGACACGAGAGGCCTTATTTGCGGACAAAAAAGTCCGTGAACTGCCTATTTCATATAAAAAATTGAAACGCAGCCTGGCGGCCATTAGTCACAGTGTCAAATACCGCACGACGATTATGCCTGGTGCAGTACGCTATGATAAAGACGGCCAACCTAACGGGGCTGTCACGGAATCAGATGTGGCCGATACGTTAAAACGCATACAAAGACTCGCTAAACAACAATCACGACCCACATGACAAAGACAATTCATTCCCCGATTTGCGTTGAAGAAAAAAATCATTGGTTAGGTAAATTAGCCTTTGCTGCTTTAGTCGCGCTCAAACTGGCGCAGTGGGATGGAAAAGCTGCCCGAAACGCCCAGTCCGAAAATCTTTTTCTGCTTCGCTGGCTACAAACGGCCCTGAAACAAAAACGATTTCACCGCTGTGTCGTCCATGATTTTGAATGGCTCATCCACCTGGGTCAACAACGATTAATGACCTCAAAATTAAAATCACGGTTAGAATATCTGTGGCGTTCGTGTTGTTGTGATATAGCCAGTCAAAGTGATTTGTTTCGTTTAACCTACGCGACCGAGCTGCTTAAAGATTTGGGCTGGGACAGTGTGGTACTCAGTGAAGACCGCTGGCAAAAACTGATAATGAAAAAGCCGATAGTCACTGCAATTCCTACCTTCTATGTGACTGCCTCTGCTTTAACCACTGGATTCAGTGATGACGGAAAACAGATTGACTCGGTGGAGTTTTGGGTGCTGGGTGATAAAGCACAATTTAGTGAAGTCATCAAACAACACCATCTTCAGGGCGAATTTGATGACGTTTTACCGCACTATCATTTATTGCCGTTGTAGTCCCTCGTTTTTCTGTTTTTATCGATAAGAGGAAAGACAATGACTTGGGCTAAAACGCATTTAATTTTTTATTTATCGTCCATGATTTCGCTAATCCATTGAAATAAAGTCACTAAATGCACTGAGAGTGTGGATGAAAATGTAAATTAGACTTCACGTGAACATTGAAATCCGAAAAACAGACAGAAAATTAATTCTGCGTTATGATGCTCATTCTTTAGTGAGGAGTGAGTAACCGAATAATGAAACCTAAGCATACGCCGACGGCACATGATGCGGCTTTTAAAGGGTTTATGACGCAGATTGATAGCGCAAAGGACTTTTTTGACATTCACCTGCCTGAGCACATCAAAGCGTTGTGTGATTTCAGCACATTGACACTGACAAATTCCTCGTTTATCGATAAACAGCTACGCTCTCGATTATCCGATGTGCTTTATTCGGTGCAAACAACGGAAGGTGAAGGGTATATCTACCTTCTCGTCGAGCACCAGTCCACGCCCGATAAACTCATGGCCTGGAGACTCATGCACTATGCTTTCTTAGCCATGAACCAACATCTTCAGCAAGGGCATAAAACGTTACCGTTAGTTGTGCCGGTACTGTTTTATCACGGTGGTCGTTCACCCTACCCCTATTCTCAATTGTGGACCGATTGTTTTCCATTACCGGATATGGCTAATGAATTATATACCCAGCCGTTCCCGTTGGTTGATGTGACGGTGATTGATGATAACGAACTAGTTAATCATCGCAAGGTGGCTGTGATGGAGCTGGCGATGAAGCACAAATATTTGCGGGATGAATTTGACACGATTATCCCCTTATTGGCACAAGCACTCAATCAACAGTATAATGATGATAACGACATCGTCACTATCCTCAATTACCTGTTCATTGCACTGGACTCCCCCAACTTTGAACATATTGTCCAGCAATTGAGTGAACAGGCAGATAAACATCAGGAGGTTATTGTGAATATTGCACAACGCTTACAAGATAAAGGACGTCAAGAAGGATTACAGCAAGGTATAGAGCTAGGTAGGCAAGAAGAACGACAACTTGCTCATCAGCGTCAACTGGATATGGCGCGTAACTTGCTTAAAAATGGGGTTAGCCTTGACCTAATTGTTGAAAGTACCGGTTTAAGCCGTGAAGAACTCATCTCCCTACAGTAGTCTGGCCCTATTTCGTTTTCATTTTTGTGCTTAACGCAAACGTCGCTAGCTCAATGAGTTTAGCGATGTTTTGCACTTTTTCATAACGTTTATAGCTTCGCACGCTTACCTCCAGTTCCTCAGCCGCGCGTTCCTGACCCCAATTCATTCCCCGTCGCCACAGTTTCAATTCAAACCCAGTCATGAGTATTATTTTTCATGTTAAAAGTGTCATTATGTCACTTTTAACCGGTTTATATTGAGTTGTAAAGTGAGGAGTTTAGATCGCCATTTCGACTTTATTCATTTAGGGAAGATGGCATATAATCATCCAAATAATCATTTTATGGCGGTGTAAGGAAACCCAAATGAAAGACATTAACTTAATCTCACTCACGCAAGCAGCAAATACATTAAGTGAAGCCTATTTTACGCGTTATTATAAATATTAGGGGTTCTACGCAGGAACTGCCGAAATTTCCGAAATCAGTTTTTCAATGATCTTTAGGGACTTCAATAACACCATCAGCAAATCCTCTGTGCGAGTCGCTCCATCCATTTTGCAAAGCGATAATATCCTGAATATTGTTGGCATAGGTAATCCATCTGGACTTTTGATGTGCTATCCATTACCTGTTTAAATGCTTCCATATAGTCATAACATCCCTGTAAGAGTTCAGCATCTGCGCTTTCTGTTAGCGGAAATTGGCAGGTATAATCATGAACTATCTTAGCTAGCTGTCGTTGCTTTATGGTCAAGTCGATCATTTTTTTCCTCGTGAAAGAGTACGGTAAACTGTTGGTCGAGAGACCGAAAATAACTCAGCCAAATCACTAATCGAATATTGCCCAGTTTCATGTATCCGAAACAGCTCTTTTTGTTGTTTATCAGACAACTTCGGTTATTTCCCTCTAAGTTTTCATTTTGCTTGGGTAATCGCCATCCCTTCTCGGGTTCGTAGACGTATTAAATCACCTTCAAATTCGGCAAAGGTCGCTAGCACATTAAAGAACATTTTTCCCATCGGGTCTGCTGGATCGTAAATGCTATTAGGGGGGCACGCCCATTTCATCGAAAAGTCCAATTTTTGCTCGTAACCCTGTAATACCAAGGTATTAAGAGGATAATTGTTTTATAGATAAGTCATTTATTTCGCTGATTTCATCTATTTTGATATCTTTGAAATCGTATGTTTTGAGCAACCTATCAGGTTTTCTATCTAGCTATAACTTTTTCTCTCCCTCAGCAGGCCTTTAATTTTTTGGTGTAATATTTTGTTGATCGGACGACCTTTATATTTTCCTACTTGTTTGGCTTTTTGCGCCCCCTTGCGCTTGATGACGTCTATCTACATAATCCTTCCTAGCGACAGGTGCCAGCATGTCTAACATAAACATAAGACTTACTGTTACGTTTAAGAGCCC
>NZ_JAMPQO010000035.1:0-58441 GCF_028482485.1 Providencia sp. PROV116
CCCCTTTTTTGCATTTTTTTATTCAACTGCTGCATTCCACAGCAAAACCCCTACTTATACCGACTTATGCACGAAGTTATCCACAACATGAAAATAATTTTAAAATTATCGCGCATTACGCAAACGTTTGCGTTACAATTGGCTCGAAATTTCAGCATTGATTTTGTTTTTATGTTCTGAAATTGTTAGTGACTTATATATTGTTATAGAGAAAGCTGGCAAATTCCGCTTTGCTTTCATCAATAGATATAATAGGTATATAAGAAAAGCTCGTTGAGTTTTTGACTGACTGATATTCGTTATTGCCTTATTTATTCAAATCCAAGGGATCTATCTCATGCAACTGCTTCGTCCTATTCGTCGTGCCCTGCTTAGTGTGTCTGATAAAACAGGGGTTGTTGAATTCGCTAAGGCGTTATCTCAACGTGGTGTTGAGCTCCTATCTACCGGCGGTACTGCAAAGTTACTCGCTGAGTCAGGACTAAACGTAACTGAAGTTTCAGATTACACAGGGTTCCCTGAAATGATGGATGGCCGAGTAAAAACATTGCACCCGAAAGTGCATGGCGGAATTTTAGGTCGTCGTGGTACGGATGATGCCATTATGCAACAGCATGGTATTGCACCGATTGATATGGTCGTTGTTAATCTATATCCATTTGCCCAAACCGTGGCAAAACCAAATTGTACCCTTGAAGATGCTGTAGAGAATATTGATATCGGCGGCCCAACCATGGTGCGCTCCGCGGCTAAGAATCATAAAGACGTAGCAATTGTAGTAAATAGTAATGACTATCAAATCATTATTGATGAAATGGATAACCACGAAAACTCGCTCAATTGGTCTACGCGGTTTGACCTCGCAATTAAAGCTTTTGAACACACTGCAGCTTATGACAGCATGATTGCGAATTACTTTGGTGAATTAGTTGCCCCTTATTATGGTGATACGACCCAGCCTTCTGGCCGCTTCCCTCGCACCTTGAATTTGAATTTTATTAAGAAACAAGACATGCGTTATGGAGAAAACAGCCATCAAGATGCCGCTTTTTATATAGAAGAAAACCCAAAAGAAGCGTCTATTGCAACTGCTCAGCAGATCCAAGGTAAAGCCCTGTCTTATAACAATATCGCTGATACCGATGCAGCTCTTGAATGCGTTAAATCATTCGAAGAACCTGCTTGTGTCATTGTTAAACATGCAAACCCTTGTGGTGTCGCTATCGGTGATTCTATCCATGCTGCTTATGATAACGCATTCAAAACTGATCCAACTTCTGCTTTTGGCGGCATTATCGCTTTCAATCGTCAATTAGATAAAGAAACTGCTCAAACCATTATCGAGCGCCAGTTTGTGGAAGTCATTATTGCGCCTTCCGTTGCTAAAGATGCATTACCTATTCTTGAGACTAAACAAAACGTTCGCGTACTTGAATGTGGCGAATGGAGCAAACCAGTTGCAGGCTTAGACTTTAAACGTGTGAATGGTGGTTTATTGGTACAAGACCGTGACTTAGGTATGGTTGAAAAGGAAGCGCTACGTGTAGTCACAAACCGCCAACCTACAGAGCGTGAATTAAAAGATGCCATGTTCTGCTGGAAAGTCGCGAAGTTTGTGAAATCGAATGCGATCGTTTATGCCAAAAATGACATGACCGTTGGAATTGGTGCAGGGCAAATGAGCCGTGTCTACTCTGCAAAAATTGCAGGCATTAAAGCCGCTGATGAAGGTTTAGAAGTCGCTGGCTGTGCAATGGCTTCAGATGCTTTTTTCCCATTCCGCGATGGTATTGATGCCGCAGCTGCTGTTGGAGTAACCTGTGTTATCCAACCAGGTGGTTCTATCCGTGATGATGAAGTCATTGCGGCGGCAAATGAACATGGTATTGCCATGATTTTCACTAATATGCGTCATTTCCGTCACTAATTATTAGGAGTCTAGTAATGAATATTTTGATTATTGGTGGCGGCGGCCGTGAACATGCCTTAGCTTGGAAAGCGGCACAATCCCCTTTAGCAGACAAAGTGTATGTTGCCCCGGGCAATGCAGGCACAGCATTAGAGCCAACCCTTGAAAACGTCAATATTTCGGCGACTGATATCAATGGATTGCTTCAATTCGCCAAAGATAAGCAAATTGGTTTAACTATTGTCGGCCCTGAAGCACCATTGGTTATTGGTGTAGTCGATGCGTTTAAGGCTGCTGGCTTAACTATTTTTGGCCCAACCCAAGGTGCTGCACAGCTTGAGGGTTCAAAAGCATTTACCAAAGATTTTTTAGCTCGTCATCATATTCCTACTGCGGCTTATGAAAATTTTACTGAAATTGAACCTGCTTTAGCTTACTTAGACAAAGTAGGCGCACCAATCGTGATCAAAGCAGATGGGCTTGCTGCAGGTAAAGGGGTTATTGTTGCAATGACTCTGCAAGAAGCGAAAGAAGCTGTTCATGACATGTTAGCAGGGAATGCCTTTGGTGATGCAGGCCACCGTATCGTGATCGAAGAATTTCTTGATGGTGAAGAAGCGAGTTTCATCGTTATGGTAGATGGTGAAAATGTCATTCCAATGGCGACTAGCCAAGATCACAAACGTGTTGGTGATGGTGATACTGGCCTAAATACTGGTGGAATGGGCGCTTACTCCCCAGCGCCTGTTGTGACAGATGAAATACATAAACGCGTAATGGAACAAGTCATTTACCCTACAGTTAAAGGTATGGACCAAGAAGGAAACCGCTACCAAGGCTTCTTATATGCAGGTTTAATGATTGATAAAGCAGGTAACCCAAAAGTTATCGAGTTTAACTGCCGTTTTGGCGATCCTGAAACTCAACCTATTATGATGCGCTTGCAATCGGACTTAGTCGCCTTATGTTTAGCTGGCGCGAAAGGTGAGTTAGCAGGTAAAGATTCATTATGGGATGAACGCCCTGCTTTAGGGGTAGTAATTGCTGCAGGTGGTTACCCAGGTGATTACCACAATGGCGATGTAATTTCAGGTTTACCAACCACTGAAGCCACGGATAGTAAAGTTTTCCATGCTGGTACTCGCATGAAAGATGGAGAAGTCGTGACTGCCGGTGGTCGCGTCCTATGCGTAACAGCATTAGGTAATGATATTGCTAAAGCACAAGCCAAAGCTTATGAAGTCGCCAAAGCCATTCACTGGAATGATAGCTTCTACCGCAACGACATCGGCTACCGCGCTATCGCTCGTATAAAATAATACAAAGTACTAAACCATTCCCTGAGCTGATAAGAGGAAACTTTTATCAGCTTTTTTATTTTCTATTTTTTGAACTTGTTTTTGCCTTTGACCATTCACACAGACAATGGCTCTAAGTATTTCGAATCACAGCAAAGCTGCAAGAGAGAGAATATCTAGGAGCATACATAAGTATGTAACTAGAGTGAGCGAACGTAGCAATATAGCTGAGGCTCGAAAAACGACGAGTAGACGAGTAAAAGTATCGGCTCTAAGTATTTCAATTCAGAGCTAGGCGGCAAACGAAGATATCTTAGGGAGCATACATAAGTATGTAACCTAAGTAGCTGAGAGCAGCCAACAAAGCTATGGATTGAAAGACGACGAGCGGTGATATTACAAAGAATCTTTAGAAGGCTGCCAGCGGCAAAAATCAGTATCCGCCACCATCAAAAGCTGGTTTCCCTCTGAAGACTCCAACCACGCTAAATTTAGCTGGGAATGCCACACTTTCGCACGGTTTTGTAACCACTTTTCAGAATAGGGTTCAAAAGTCACTTCACGCACATCCCCCTCACAGGTGGTCACTTTTCCTTGTTGCCAGCGACCTTGATAGAGTTTGATGCCGCCAACAATCAGTGCGGTGTTTGTCTCAAGTACTCGTTCCGCTTCAAAGCGCCAACGCGTGATTTCATCAGCCGAAAGTGATGTTTTATGGCCATCTTGAGCACGCTGCATAAAAATAACGTCATTATTTTTATCGAAGCGTAATTGTTCGGTGATATCACCATTTTTTTGATTCAAGATTTGGCTACGAATTTGCCAGAGGTTACCAGAGCGGTACTCGAAGAAATTAACGGAAGTGTCTGTGCCTTTATAGGGGCTATAAACCACCATTAAGACCAGAGGTTGGCTTTTTGCATTATTTAGCCGCCACATACGAATGACGCCATCATCGGCAATAAAACCGCTTGCACTAAACTCAGGTAGCTTTGGTGCATTAGAAGAACAGGCGCTTAGCATTGAGATGGCTCCCAATACCAGCAACCCTTTTTGAATAAACAAAAGGGGTAGTTTTTTACCCCCTCTGGTGATTCGTCTGTACAATGTTCTTATTTTACAGCTTCTTTCAGTGCTTTACCGGCAGAGAAAGCGGGTACAGTTGTAGCAGGAATTTGAATTTCTGCTTTAGTTTGTGGGTTACGACCAGTACGCGCAGCACGGTGGCTAACTTTAAAAGTACCGAAACCGACCAGTTGGACTTGCTCGCCTTTTTTCAGCGTTTCAGAAATAGCATTCAGAGTAGATTCTAATGCCGCTTTTGCCTGAACTTTGGTCAGGTCCGCTGATTCTGCGATAGCATCAACTAATTCAGTCTTATTCATAAATTATCCTTACACAGTGTGTTTATCGTTTGCAAAGCATCGAGTGCGTCGGATATGCCAAATTGACAGCCCCTGATACACGCCCCCGATAGCCACTTCTTCTCGCCCCTAAATGTAGACCAGAGTAGGGGCAAATGTGAAGTCTTAGTACTCAGCATTACTGCGTCAAGTCACGTTTTCGATAATGAAAATGCGAAAATCAGCTTAAAGTAATACCTATATTGCTCACCCCCGCTTCGCGGAGGTCAGATTTTAATCCTTTAATTAACTCTAAGTCGCGCTCTTCACAAGCTGCCAGTAAGCGGAAAATGTCCCACTGGATATCCCATTCCTCTTCAACGGCCGGGATTTCTTTAAGTTCTTCTTCTGTCATTTCCCGCCCTGCTTGAGTCATTTCGAGCATGGCAACTGTACGAATGGATGCTTCGCTAACCAATATTGCGTGTTCGAGGGTTTCACCACTCAATTTCGAATGAATAATTTCACCTAATGCAATACAGGCATCAATAGCTGGATACACACCATACATATCGAAATCATCTGCTGATGGGATAATTTCTTCTAATTTTTCTAACTGATTGTCGAAATTGACTTTGCTATCTTTAATGACCAAAGTTTCCCAAACTAAATCAAGGATGGAACGATAAACTTTTGCATCGGCAAATTCAGTTTGCTGACAAAACATTTGAAAGTTCGGATACATTCTTTCACATAGGCTCGCCATGAAAGTGGTATGTTGCCAGCTTTCTAATTTTTCCAACCTCAAATGAATGGGATTTCTTAACATAATTTCTGACTCATCAATCTTAATACTTCGCAGTTTACCTGAAAATCTGTCAATGCCACATATTTTGCTGATAATTAGCTGATTTTCTCATTCATTCGCTTAAAAAACGTTCGATTTGATGCAATTCCGTCAGCAAAACGCGTCGGTTCTGGCAAACGATAACCTCTTAGACACTGCTTAACCCACGCTAGGGAAGACGAAAAACCTACTTTATGCCCCGGCGAAACATATAATGGTTTGCAGCGTTTTTTACTCCGCAACACCCAACCGAGTTGATTTTCACCTGCCATTAACGGCTGAACACTTTCAGGCTCTTCACTTAACTCAACCGCATCACCACATAAACGGCTTTTTGCTACACCAATTGTGGCTATATTCGCTTGTAACCCAAAATGGCAGGCAACACCAAACCGCCGCGGGTGTGCAATTCCTTGCCCATCCACAAGCACTAATTCAGGTTTGTTTTGTATTTTTCCCCACGCTGCCATTAACCCTGGGACTTCACGAAAAGAAAGTAACCCCGGTATATAAGGCAATTGCGTCGGTATTCGAGCTATTTGATACTCAACAAGTTCTAACTGTGGCCAAGATAGTACAGCTACCACTGCACGTGTAATAGTGCCTTGTTGTTCAAAGCCTACATCGGCTCCACCAATCAGTTTGAGTGGTGGAAATTCATCATGCAAAATGATTTTTGAAGCTTGGCTAGTTTGTTCTTTTCGTAATCGTTGAGTATCTAAAACCATCATGCGTCCATTGCTTATGAGATTTAATTATTCTTAATCATAGATGATAATGGTGTACTTACAAGATTCTATAAATACACCACAAATCAAGAAGATCAATAAACGATAATTATTGATGATATTGGCGGGATAAACGGTGAACTGCATCGACAAATGCACCTGCATGCTCAGGTGGAACATCCTGATGGATACCATGACCTAAATTAAATACGTGCCCTTCACCTTGACCGAAGCCTGATAGAATATTTTGCACTTCTTCTTCAATACGAGCAGGTGGCGCATATAACATGGATGGGTCCATATTACCTTGTAAAGCAACTTTATCACCGACACGACGGCGAGCATCTGCAATTTCAGTCGTCCAATCAAGGCCTAATGCATCGCAACCCGTTGCGGCCATTTCCTCTAACCACTGGCCGCCACCTTTAGTGAATAAGGTGACAGGAACACGACGAGCGTCATTTTCACGAATTAAGCCATCAATAATTTTATGCATATAATTCAATGAAAACTGTAAATAATCACGCTTAGTTAAGACCCCACCCCATGTGTCAAAAATCATCACGGACTGTGCACCTGCGCGAATTTGAGCATTCAAGTATAAAATGACACTATCTGCCAGTTTATCCAATAACAAATGCAATGTGTTCGGGTCTTCGTACATCATCTTTTTGATTTTAGTGAATGCTTTGCTACTGCCGCCTTCCACCATATAAGTCGCCAGTGTCCACGGACTACCAGAAAACCCAATTAGTGGCACATTACCTTCAAGAGCTTTACGGATGGCACGAACTGCATCCATCACATAACCAAGTTCCATTTCAGGATCAGGAATAGGGATATTTTTTACATCTGCTGCGCTCATAATCGGTTTATGAAAACGTGGGCCTTCACCCGTTTCGAAATATAACCCAAGCCCCATTGCATCAGGGATAGTGAGAATATCAGAAAATAAAATTGCAGCGTCTAATGGAAAACGACGTAATGGCTGTAATGTCACTTCACAAGCCAATTCGGTATTTTTGCACAGAGCAATAAAATCACCAGCTTCAGCGCGTGTTGCTTTATATTCAGGCAGGTAACGCCCTGCTTGACGCATCATCCATACAGGGGTCACATCTACAGGCTGACGTAGCAAAGCGCGTAGATAGCGGTCATTTTTTAACTCAGTCATTATTTACTCCATTATTATAAGTGGCCGCCGCAAATGGCTAAGAGCGAAGTTCATTATTGTATCATGTTAATGGTAACAATATCAGCGCTGTGCTATTTGCCCGTTTCATATTCACTCTGACGACACAATGCGACCGTATCTTCAATCAAACGTCTAGCGATTGTGTCTGCCGGTGGGATCAACGGTAATTCATTGTAATGATACCAATTTGCGCTCACCAGTTCCTTAGGGTCTACTTTAATATCACCACTCTCATAATCCGCGAGAAAGCCCATCATTAAGGAATGAGGAAAAGGCCATGGTTGTGAAGATACGTAACGAATATTTTTCACTTTTATATGGCTTTCTTCCATGACTTCGCGCATAACAGCTTCTTCTAATGTTTCACCAACTTCAACAAAACCCGCAAGTACAGTAAATAATGGATTTTGCGAATGGCGCCGGTGCTGAGCCAATAGAATATGGTCATCACGGCGGATCCCCACAATAATACAAGGGGCAATCTGCGGGTAATAACGCTCATGGCAATGGTCACACAAACACGCCCATTCTGTTTCGCTATGGCGCATTGCCGTACCACAATAGCCGCAATAACGATGAGAGCGATAGAATTCCGCCAATTGCACACCTCGCCCAGCAAGACGAAATAAACCTTCATCTTGCGCAGCAACGATACGGGGAGATGCCATATCTGATGGCATTTTTTCGGCGATCAACCAGACAATTTCCCCTTGCCACTCACCGATTGGCGTTGCTGTTTTTCCTTCTAACAAATAGTCCTTTGCCATACCTCGTGGAATATCCCCATGAGGTAACCACAAACGCCCGGAAAAACAGATAAACCACCAACCACTTTCTGTTCCTGATAATTTTAACTTATTCATTTTTCACATCTTTTGTTAGTTTTTATTGTCGATAAGATCAATCTATTAATGACACAATACACTTCTTTGACACAATGTCATTCAAACGTTTGTTTCATTATTTTTCTTTGTCAATTTTGACACTTTTTAGACGTTCCATTCCATAAAATGTCTAAAAACTGTCATAAAAGGATCAACTAACTGTCACTTCTTAAAATTAGGATGCTAAGTAACCAATACGGTTCACCGTTCTGCAAAAGTGAGAAAATAATGAAAACTATCGTTCCTGCGATTTTACTATCATTGACCGCATCCAGTGTGACATTAGCTGCTGATGCTAATTTAGCAGAGTTAATCGATGCAGCGAAAAAAGAAGGGCAAGTTTACAGCGTTGGAATGCCTGATACTTGGGCTAACTGGAAAGGAACTTGGCAAGACTTAGCGGCACAATATGGCTTGAAGCATCAAGATACTGATATGAGCTCCGCTCAAGAAATTGCCAAATTTGCCGCAGAAAAAAATAATGCGACAGCAGATATTGGTGATGTCGGTGCTTCTTTTGGGCCTGTTGCCGTGCAAAAAGGAGTGACTCAACCTTATAAACCAACAACGTGGTCACAAATTCCTGATTGGGCAAAAGACAAAGACGGTCATTGGGCTTTAGCCTATACGGGGTCTATCGCTTTTATGATTAATAATGATTTAGTGAAAGATGCACCGAAAAGCTGGGATGATTTACTGAAAGGGAAATATAAAGTCACCGTTGGGGATGTTGGTATCGCTGCACAAGCCAATAATGCTGTACTAGCTGCCGCATTTGCCCGTGGTGGTGATGAAAATAACCTAAAACCTGCCATTGAGTTTTTTGCTGAACTCGCCAAACAAAAACGCCTATCCGTTAATGATCCAACTGTCGCAAATATCGAAAAAGGTGAAGTCGAAGTTGGCATCTTATGGGACTTCAACGCACTGAATTACCGCGATCAGATCAACCGTGATCGCTTTACAGTTGTGATCCCATCTGACGGTTCTGTCATTTCAGGTTACACCACTATCATCAATAAATTTGCCAAAAACCCAAATGCGGCAAAATTAGCTCGTGAATTTATTTTCAGTGATAAAGGCCAATTAAACCTTGCAGAAGGCTATGCTCGACCAATTCGTGCACAATATTTAACCTTACCTGATGATATTAAAGCCAAATTACTACCCGAAGAACAATATAAAAATGTTCAACCCAT
Source organism: Providencia sp. PROV116 (assembly GCF_028482485.1). Classification (NCBI taxonomy): domain Bacteria; kingdom Pseudomonadati; phylum Pseudomonadota; class Gammaproteobacteria; order Enterobacterales; family Morganellaceae; genus Providencia; species Providencia sp. PROV116. Next base: position 9,404 of record NZ_JAMPQO010000035.1, read on the forward strand.
TAAGAATGCAGAAGGTTGGGAAAAGTCGTCTCGTAATCTCCCTAAAATGTGGCAACAGCAAGTTTTGATCCACCAGCAGTAATTTAATGTATTGATTTTAGGAAAAAATTGATGTCTGAGAAAGTCATACTTGTTGTCCTTGACGGTTTAAGTTATTCAGTAGCCCATCATTGTATGGGCTATCTCAACGGTTTAATCAAAGCCGACAGTGCAACACTTTACCGATTAGAGTGCGAGCTTCCTTCGATGTCTCGCCCTCTATATGAATGTATACTAACGGGAGTTCCACCTGTCAAAAGCGGTATTGTAAATAACCAAATTGTCCGGTTATCCCATTTTGACAGCATATTCTCTCTTGCTCGCCTTGCAGGTAAAACAACTGCCGCCGCTGCTTATTATTGGGTGAGTGAACTGTATAACCGAGCACCTTTCGTAGCAACAAGAGACCGTTTTACCCATGATGAGTCGCTAACCATCCAACATGGCTGCTTTTATCAAGCAGATCATTACCCTGATGACCATTTATTTGTTGATGCGGAATATTTACGTAGTCAATTTGATCCTGATTTCTTATTGATTCACCCTATGAATATAGACGATACAGGGCATAAGTTTGGCTTTGATTCCCCACAATACCGTAATGCAGCACGCCATGCAGATATTATCCTGTCGAATTATATTCCTACATGGGTTGAGCAAGGTTATCAAATTCTGATCACGAGTGATCACGGTATGAATAATGATCGCAGCCACGGAGGGATACTCCCTGAAGAGTGTTTAGTTCCATTGTTTGTTGTCGGTTCGCAATTTTCTCATCAACCCTGCAATATTGAGCAAACTGAGATTTGTGGAACCATTTGTCGTTTACTTGGAACCCACTCTCTCGATAAACCAGTTTGTGATGCGCTGTTACAAGGAGATTTGTAATGGCTGATATTCCTGCCCCCTGTGAACAGGCATACCAACAACAGGGAAAAATTGCCATGTTAAAAAAACGCTTTGCTCGTTTTCATTGGCGCGCTGCACTGCTACTGCTGCCATTCTTTGTGCTGTTTAGTCTATTCCAAATCGCCCCAATGATTTGGGTGCTAATTAATAGCTTTATCTACGAAGAAGCATGGTCATTAGGTAACTACCTTGAAGTATTCAATAATGATTTTTACTTACAAGCGTTTGAAAATACCCTATGGCTTTCCGTTATTTGCAGTGTAATTGGCTTATTCATTTCCAGTATCACGGCATTTTCCATTTATAAAATGCAAGGGAAAATTCGCCGGATAATGATCTCCTTCACCACCATGGCCAGTAATTTCAGCGGTGTTCCCCTTGCTTTTGCATTCATTATTATTTTGGGCTTCAACGGCGCGATTACCTTACAACTCAAGGCATGGGGAATTATCGAAGATTTTAATATATACAGTGCCAGCGGGTTAATGCTGTTGTATGTGTATTTTCAGATCCCATTAGGCGTTTTGTTGCTCTACCCCGCCTTTGATGCACTAAAACCGGAGTGGGAAGACGCTGCTAAAACAATGGGAGCAAGCAAGCTAACCTATTGGTTAAAAGTTGCTATTCCAGTGCTTTCCCCTGCTTTACTTGGTACTTTTATTATCCTAATTGCTAATGCCATGGGCGCATACGCCAGTACTTATGCCTTAACGAGTGGTAATTACAACCTTGTGACTATCCGAATTGCCAGTTTAGTTTCCGGCGATTTGTTTCTCGAACCGAATATGGCTGCTGCGTTATCAATGCTACTTATCGCTATCTTAGCTTTTATTACTACTATCCATCATTGGTTAATCAAGCGGAGCTACCATGCAAAATAATAATGTGATTAGCCAAGTGATAACCAATAACAATAAACCCTCTGGATTATGGCTCCATAAGTTAGTACTAATCAGTGTTGCTAGCCTATTAGCGCTACCTATTATTGCCACATTTTTGTATTCCATCGCCAGCTCTTGGGGAGCCACTGTGCTACCCGATGCCTTGTCCATCAAATGGTATCTACAATTGTGGCAAGACCCGCGTTTTCTCATGGCATTTGGTCGTTCATTAATAATTTGCTTTGGTACATTGCTGGTTAGCACATTAATTATTTTGCCGATGACATTTGCGGTATTTTATCGGTTCCCTAAACTCAAAGGGGTGATGGATTTACTGATTATTTTACCCTTTGCGATTCCGCCTGTCGTCTCGTCGGTGGGCTTGCTGCAAATATTTGCCGATGAACCATTCATGTTAGTTGGCACTCCTTGGATCCTGATTGGTACTTATTTCACCATCACGTTACCTTTTATGTATCGTGCTCTTGCGAATAGCTTTCAAGGTATTAATTTACATGACTTAATGGACGCTGCACATTTACTCGGCGCCAGTACTTTCCAAGCTTTTATGATGATTGTGTTACCAAATATTCGCAAAGGTATGTTGGTCTCATTATTAATTTCATTTTCATTTTTAATGGGTGAATTTGTGTTTGCCAATATTCTAGTGGGAACACGTTATGAAACCTTGCAAATCTATCTTTTCAATATGCGACAAACCAGCGGACATTTCACTTCTGCTCTGGTGATGTCATATTTTCTGTTTACCTTATTGCTGACATGGTTAGCAATGCGATTAAATCGTTCAGGAGATGAATGATGAGTTATGTTATTGCGGAAAACTTAGCTAAATCTTTTGGTACTAATCAGGTATTTGCTGATATTCAGTTTACTATCGAAAAAGGCGAATTTATTACCCTACTGGGCCCAAGTGGTTGCGGAAAATCAACTTTATTACGCTGTATCGCAGGACTTGAACAACTTAATGATGGTGAACTTTATATTAATCGCCAGAATGTAACCCACCAAGCTGCGCAGCAACGCGGGGTGGGTATGGTGTTCCAAAGTTATGCGTTATTTCCCAATATGACTGTGGTTGGCAATATCGCGTTTGGTTTAAAAATGCGTAAAATTGATAGCCAAGCAAGGTCTAAAGCAGTCGCTGAAGTGATCGAATTAGTTGAGTTACAAGGAAAAGAACAACAATTTCCCCATCAGCTATCAGGTGGACAGCGTCAACGAGTAGCACTCGCAAGGGCATTAGTCATGAAACCGCAAATTTTGTTACTTGATGAGCCACTGTCTGCTCTTGATGCTCGCATTCGCAAGCACTTACGCCAGCAAATTCGCCAGATTCAACGCGAATTAGGTTTAACGACAATTTTTGTTACTCATGATCAAGATGAAGCGATGATTATGTCTGACCGTATTTTTCTTATGAATAAAGGCCAGATAGTGCAAAGTGGCACGGCAGAGAATATTTATACCCAACCAGCAACAGAATTTGTCGCTCGGTTTATGGGGCATTACAACCTTGTTGACTCCAAAAAAGCCAATACGATGTTAGGTCTTAATTTACAAGGTACACTTGCTATCCGCCCTGAGTCTATATATGTCAAAGAAGCAGGTCGCCAATATGGTAGCCATATTTCTCACCCTGTTGATGCTATTATTGTTGACCATCAATTATTGGGAAATATCATTCGTTATAGCGTCGATACACCTGCTGGTCACATGACAGTTGATTTACTCAATCGCTCATCAGAACGCTTATTTGAGCCAGGCACTCGTCTTGAACTTATGTTTAATAAAAATGAAATTCGCACACTTAGTTAATAATCAGATAGGAATATAATGCAAAACAAACTGGCCATTTTTGACTTAGATGATACGTTAATTCAAGGTGATAGCAGCGTATTGTGGACGCAATATCTGTGGGACAGGCAAATTATCAACGACCCACAGTTTGTAGAGGCGGATAAAGCCATGATGGCACAATATAATGCAGGCACATTAGATATGCCGACTTACTTACGTTTTAACCTGCAAACTCTCGCCAATGTAAAAACGGAACAAGTAGATATCTGGCTGGATGATTTTGTACAAAGCGTGATTTTACCGCGGATCTACCCTGAAGCGATTAGAACGATCGCAAATTACCGAGCTAAAAGGATCCCGATTATTGTGATCTCCGCAACTGTTTCGTTTATTGTGAAAAAGATCGCCGAAAAACTTGGTGCAGACGTCGCCATGGGGATCGATATTAAACAACAAAATGGCTGCTATACGACCGAAATTGACGGTATCCCAACCTTTAAAGAAGGCAAGGTTAAACGCCTTATGGATTGGGTTCGCCACCAGCCAATCACTGATGCCTATGTATATTTTTATACCGATTCTGCCAACGACCTGCCCATGTGCCAATTTGCCGATGAAGTATTTATTATCAACGGTGACGAACGCCTAACGCAAGCCGCACTCGAACACAATTGGCCACAATATCAGTGGAATTTATAAACCTTATTTTTATCTCAGCCTTGATTTCAATTTTTTAGGTTTTAACTAACTCGCCTTTCAAAGGTTCCTCTAAATTATTCGTGCTAGAGGAAGGAGATAAATAGAATTATCCCAAGGAGCATACACAAGTATGTGACTTGGGGAACCTAGCGCAGCCAACGCACTTATCGCTTGAAGAATGACGAGAAAATAATCTTATCCCACTCTAATTTATTCTTTCCTCTAAATAATTCAAGTGAGAAGAAGGCGGTAAGCGAGAATATCCCAAGGAGCATACACAAGTATGTGACTTGGGGAGCCGAGCGCAGCCAACGCACTTATCGCTTGAAGAATGACGAGGAAAGCTTATACTGAAATCTCTTGTCGGAGTGCCTAGCATGCATAGCATCGGGCTGAGACCGTTAATTCGGGATCCGCGGAACCTGATCGGGTTAATACCCGCGAAGGGAACAAGAGTAATCACTCAGCGTCTTTTTGCCATCTCTCATTTGGCTAAAAATTAAACGCAATGTCTTTTTATTACTCCTCCGAACTCCTGACAAGCAACTTTCTTTCGATAAACCCGCTACTCACTAAGATGTGATAGCCGTGACAATGTCAGGAAATTGCTATGTCCAATAATACACAACAAAATATCATCCCTACAGCTGATTTATCGCCACAAGCAGCACCCGCTCGCACTCGTAAAGCCCAACGTGATGCCGCTGAAAACTTTATCAACACTGTTTCTGGCGTTTCATTTCCCAATTCTGAACGTATTTATCTTCAAGGTTCAAGAGGCGATATCCAAGTCCCAATGCGAGAAATTCAGCTTTCGCAAACCCTTATTGGTGGCGACAAAGACAAACCGCAATTTGAAGATAACGAACCCGTTCCTATCTACGACACTTCAGGCCCTTACGGCGATCCAACATCAGAACTCAACGTTCACAAAGGCTTGAAAAAAATTCGCGCGCCATGGATAAACGAGCGCTCAGACACCACTAAAGTAGAAAATCTCAGCTCTGACTTCACACAACAACGCCTTGCTGATGCAGGCCTTGACCATCTACGCTTTAACAACCGTCCCCACCCGTTAAAAGCCCAAACTAACAAGTGTGTTACCCAATTACATTACGCACGCAAAGGTATCATTACCCCTGAAATGGAGTTTATTGCAATCCGCGAAAATATGGGACGTGAACGTATTCGTGGCGAAGTTTTATTGCAACAACATCCAGGCCAAGGCTTTGGCGCAAATTTGCCAGAGAATATTACCCCTGAATTTGTTCGCCAAGAAGTGGCGGCGGGTCGCGCTATTATCCCAGCCAATATCAACCATCCCGAATCAGAACCAATGATTATTGGTCGTAATTTCTTGGTTAAGGTTAATGCCAATATTGGTAATTCATCGGTCACCTCATCCATTGAAGAAGAAGTAGAAAAACTGATTTGGTCAACACGCTGGGGGGCAGATACCGTCATGGATTTATCCACTGGCCGTTATATCCACGAAACCCGCGAATGGATTTTACGTAATAGCCCCGTGCCTATTGGTACAGTTCCGATTTACCAAGCCCTCGAAAAAGTGAACGGCGTCGCCGAAAATCTCACGTGGGAAATGTTCCGTGACACATTATTAGAGCAAGCAGAACAAGGTGTCGATTACTTCACTATCCATGCCGGCGTATTGCTACGCTATGTGCCAATGACAGCTAAACGCCTAACAGGGATCGTCTCTCGCGGTGGCTCTATCATGGCAAAATGGTGCTTGTCTCATCACCAAGAAAATTTCCTGTATGAGCACTTCCGTGAAATCTGTGAAATTTGTGCCGCTTACGACGTTTCCTTGTCATTAGGTGATGGCTTGCGTCCGGGTTCCATCCAAGACGCCAACGACCAAGCTCAATTTGCCGAGCTCCATACCCTTGGTGAGCTCACAAAAATTGCGTGGGAATATGATGTTCAAGTCATGATTGAAGGTCCCGGCCACGTACCAATGCAAATGATCCGCCGCAATATGACCGAAGAGTTAGAGCACTGCCACGAAGCGCCATTCTATACGTTAGGGCCTCTAACAACAGATATTGCTCCGGGTTATGACCACTTTACCTCTGGTATTGGTGCCGCCATGATCGGTTGGTTTGGCTGTGCGATGTTATGTTATGTCACCCCTAAAGAGCACTTAGGATTACCGAACAAAGAAGATGTTAAACAAGGGCTAATTACTTATAAGATTGCAGCCCATGCCGCTGACCTTGCTAAAGGCCACCCGGGTGCACAGATCCGTGATAACGCCATGTCCAAAGCCCGTTTTGAATTCCGCTGGGAAGACCAATTTAACTTGGCGTTAGATCCTGAAACTGCTCGCAAATATCACGATGAAACCTTACCACAAGCCTCTGGGAAAATTGCTCATTTCTGTTCTATGTGTGGGCCTAAATTCTGTTCAATGAAAATATCCCAAGAGGTTCGTGACTACGCGGCCCAAAAAGAAGCAAATGAAAAAGAAGCGGGTATGGAACAGATGTCAGAAGCCTTCCGTGCCCATGGCAGCGAACTCTATCACGGTGCTGAAATTGTGAATGCTGAGGTGGATGAAAATGCCAAAATTGCCTAATGCTATAACTCTCCCAAATAGCCCTTTTCCTGAGACTGCACAACGCCTTGGGCTTTATCCCGTTGTGGATTCCGTTGAATGGATTGAACGTTTGCTTAATGCAGGTGTTTCCACAATTCAATTGCGTATCAAAGACAAATCTGACGCAGATGTTCGTGATGAGATTCAACAAGCTATTGCGCTCGGGGAAAAACATAACGCACGCTTATTCATTAATGATTACTGGCGGTTAGCGGTCGAGTTTGGTGCTTATGGCGTACATTTAGGCCAAGAAGATTTGGAAACTACCGATTTATTAGCAATCCACCAAGCGGGCTTACGGTTAGGAATATCAACGCACGATGAGCATGAATTGGCTATCGCAAAATCGGTTCGCCCTTCCTACATTGCCATGGGGCATATCTTTCCAACACAAACCAAAGAGATGCCTTCTTCGCCTCAGGGTTTAGAAACACTTAAAGCCATGGTGGAAGCAACACCTGATTACCCAACGGTAGCCATTGGTGGGATTTCCATTGATAAAGTGCCTGACGTGCTAGCAACTGGAGTGGGGAGTGTCGCGCTAGTCAGTGCGATTACTAAAGCCGATGATTGGCGCGCCGCAACAGAAACTTTGCTGAATTTAATTGAGCGGGATCACGCCAATTAGTCGATTTTTAATCACAAAATTAGCCCTAGTTTATCGTCATAAAAACAGGGCTAATGATGATTTAAGGAATTCAATCATGTTAAGTGACCAAGAATTCATGCGTTACAGCCGCCAGCTATTACTTGAAGACATCAGTCCTGAGGGGCAACAAAAACTGAAAAATAGCAAAGTCCTAATTGTCGGTTTAGGGGGCTTAGGCTCTCCCGCATCCCTTTATTTAACGGGCGCTGGTGTCGGCGAATTGTGGCTAGCTGACCACGATGACTTACACGTTTCTAACTTACAACGGCAGGTACTTTACGATACCGATGATATTGGCCAGTCAAAAGCCCAGCTTGCCGCAGATAGGCTACATCAACTCAATCCGTTGGTAAGAACCCATGTTATCGCACAAAAGTTGGATGTTGAGACTTTAATTCCCTTAGCGGAACAAGTCGACTTAGTGCTTGATTGCTGCGATAACATGGCCACTCGTCATGCAGTTAATACCGCTTGTGTCATGACCAATACAACCTTAGTCAGCGGCAGTGCTGTTGGGTTTGGTGGCCAATTAATGGTACTTGAGCCGCCATTTAGTACCGGTTGCTATGCCTGTTTATACCCAGACCAAGATGAACCCGAACGCAACTGCCGCACTGCTGGGGTATTAGGGCCAGTGGTTGGGATTATCGGCACGTTGCAAGCACTGGAAGCCATTAAATTACTTGTCGGCCTTCCCTCTGCACTGAGCGGTAAATTGCGTTTATTCGATGGAAAACAGCAACAATGGAATACATTGCAATTAATGCCGTCATTGCAATGCCCAATCTGTCGGGAAGAAGCATGCATATCATAATTAATGACCAACCTATGGAATTCGACGCCCCACTGACGGTTAATCAATTATTTTCCACTCTCGATCGCCCAATGGTGGGAACTGCACTTGCCATCAATCAAGTGATCATTCCGAAGAGTCAGTGGGATTCATATCTCATTAATGACCAAGATAATATCTTGTTGTTTCAAGCTATCGCTGGGGGCTAATGATGTTAAAAATCGCAGATTTTACTTTTCACTCACGCCTGTTTACTGGAACAGGTAAATTTGCCAGCGCCAGCCTCATGCAAGACGCCATTGCGGCATCCGGCAGTCAATTAGTGACAATGGCAATGAAACGTATTGATTTACGTGGGCAAGATGACGGTATTTTACAACCTCTACAACAATTGGGCGTGAAATTATTACCGAATACCTCAGGGGCGAAAAATGCCCAAGAGGCGATATTTGCTGCACGCCTAGCTCGTGAAGCCCTTGGTACTAACTGGGTCAAACTCGAAATCCATCCAGATATGCGTTATTTACTACCGGATCCCATCGAGACATTACTCGCCGCAGAGCAGCTCGTTAAAGAGGGATTTGTTGTATTGCCTTATTGCAGCGCAGACCCGGTGTTATGCCGTCGTTTAGAAGAAGTTGGCTGTGCCGCTGTGATGCCATTAGGTGCACCGATTGGCACAAACAAAGGCTTAGCAACGAAAGAAATGCTCCGTATCATTATTGAACAAGCTTCTGTACCTGTCGTTGTAGATGCCGGAATTGGTGCACCAAGCCATGCGGCAGAAGCCATCGAAATGGGCGCTGATGCCGTTTTAGTCAACACTGCAATCGCTGTAGCAAAACAACCTGTACTCATGGCAAAAGCGTTTAAACTCGCGGTCGAAGCGGCTGAATTAGCTTATCAAAGTGGTTTAGCTACGCCGAAGCAACAGGCGCAAGCGTCCAGCCCATTGACCAGTTTCTTAGGGGCCTTATCATGATCCCAAGTTTCCAAGAACGCTTACAAGAACTGGATTGGGACGATATGACACTGCGGATAAACAGTAAAACACCTGCCGATGTAGAACATGCTTTGGCGGTGGATATACTCACACTCGATGATTTTATGGCACTGCTTTCCCCTGCTGCCCGTCCCTATATTGAGCTGATGGCACAAAAAGCTCAGAAACTCACCCGACAACGCTTTGGCCATGCCGTTGGGTTTTATGTGCCACTTTATTTATCGAACCTATGCGCAAACGATTGTACTTATTGCGGTTTTTCGATGAGTAATAAAATTAAACGTAAAACGCTAAATGACGCTGAAATTATCAATGAGTGCGAAACCATTCGCAAAATTGGTTTCGATAGCTTATTGCTAGTCACCGGAGAGCACCAGAGTAAAGTGGGTATGGACTATTTTCGTCACACATTCCCCATCATTCGCCCTTATTTCAGTTCCTTAATGATGGAAGTGCAGCCATTAAGCACAGATGAATATAAGGAATTAAAAACTCTGGGGTTAGATGGTGTGATGGTTTATCAAGAAACCTACCATGAACCCACGTATCAACTCCATCACCTCAAAGGCAAAAAACAGGATTTTCACTGGCGCTTAGCCACGCCAGAACGCTTAGGAGAAGCGGGTATAGATAAAATCGGCCTTGGTGCGTTAATTGGTTTATCAAACAGTTGGCGTACTGATTGCTATATGGTTGCAGAACATTTGTTGTACCTACAGCAATACTACTGGCAAAGTCGTTATTCTATCTCTTTTCCTCGCTTACGCCCTTGTGCGGGTGGTGTTGAACCTGCATCACTGATGAATGAAGCCGAATTAGTGCAATTAATTTGTGCTTTTCGCTTACTGGCGCCAAATGTAGAGCTTTCACTCTCAACCCGTGAATCACCTTATTTCCGTGATAACGTGGTGCCATTGGCAATTAACAACGTCAGTGCCGGCTCGAAAACCCAACCAGGCGGCTATGCAGATACCAAAGAAGAGCTAGAACAATTTTCTCCAAATGATAACCGCAGTGCCGCACAAGTAGCGAATGCACTTGTGCAAGCCGGTTTACAGCCCGTTTGGAAAGATTGGGATGGTTATTTAGGTCGTTAGAATTTTACTGAAAAAGAGCATTAGCTGCACAACCGCTTAGTGCTCTTTTATTATTTAGGAGATTTTATCCCACTTGATCGTATTTTCTAAAATAAGAGCCAATATAATACCCATAAGTAGCCCATTACCCAGTAAAGAACTAAACATTGTTGGTAACGAATTTAGTACCGCAGCAGGGGCTGACATCAAAAAAATGCCAATAAAAATAGGTAATGCGAGGCGATAAATATTACGTGCATTCAGTTTCATATCCGCAAGAAATGAAAATGAAGAAAATAGCAACGGCAAATAAGTTGCTAACATAACCGCACTACCAATGGCTAACGGCAAAGATCGGAAAAATTGAGTCAATACCGCAACGCCCCCCACGCATAAGAAAATAAGGCTGCCAATCGTAAAAGAGATACGTGAACTGTCTTTTGTTTGAGTAATTAAACCAATAGATGAGACAAACGGTGAAAAAGGCACTACGCCTATCGGCGCTGCTAATATTGTTACGACTCCTGACATCATAAAACTGCGTCGATATAAGGATTTAACGGGTAATGAGTTAGGGTAAAAAACATCCGTTCCGCGCATTGCTCCAAACGTATTTGATGTGTTTAATATCCCAGCCAAAATCGCTGTTATCACAATACTTACATTAATTTCATCAGAGCGGCCTAATGGAAATAGCACCCATTCTCCTGATGAAACAGATGATATCGTGCTACCAAATAACCCACTATAAGCAACCCACCCTGTGATTGTTCCAATCAATAATGCATATTTACCAATATTCACGGGTAAATACACAATGATGCCTATCACAAATACTAATACTGCGAGCGCCAAAAAGAATACAGGATAATTAACTGTAATATTCTCACTACCAATACCAAAGGGTAGCCCTAGCATCCCCTTTAAAAAAATAGTGACCAACTGTGCGCCAAGTAAAAACATAAATACCACCAGCACACCTGGTTTGAATAAACCCGCTAACCAACCACCAAGACCACTTAGGCCAATAAGAATGGTAATAATCCCAGACAGAAAAATTCCCATTGCCAAACTCCATCCAATCGTCTCAAGAGGAGTTCCTTGCATAGATTCTGACAAAGTAACGGTTAAAATTGTTGCCCACCACAGCCCTGTAGGCCCTTCCATTATGGAGCGTTTATGTCCTATAAATGCTTGCAACAAGCAAGCTAAAGCTGTTAATAAGAAAGCATACTGAGTAATAACAAACGTGGTTTGTGGTGACAAATGAAAAGCAGACTGTAACGTCGGGGGAATAACAACCGTATTACAAAAGATAAAAAAGAACCATTGAAAGCCAGAAATAATATTATTTTTTGTAATAGCAATATTCCGCATTTTCATTCCTTACCGGTGATTATATATCTGACCAGATTAATGTTTATAACGGAAAATTTCTAATTTAAATCTAATTGTTATGATATTTATAAATTATGATTTATTCTTCTCATGATAAAAAATAGCTTCATACACTATTAATTCTCTATTTTTATTTTCATTCGACTAGTTGATAAAAATAAAGCGGGGGAAAATATTATTCCGCTTTATTTATTACCTTTATTGCCGATATAAAAGTACGTAGTTACCAATAAAAATTATAGATAGGAAAGCGGCCAATGTTTAAAATATATATGTTTAGCCTGCCAATCCACTTTATCAATATTATCAGCAAGCAAATGTTTTGCGACGGTAAATGCAAATTCAAAGCTTACACCAAGCCCTTTTGCACTAATAAATTTTCCATCAACAACAACATCTTGGTCGACATAGATACCATCATCAAATTTTTCAGCCAGCTTATCTCCTGTACTATAATGCCGTCCTTCCAGTAACCCATGAGCCGCTAACACCTTCGCACCTGAAGAACATAGCGCACAAATATACTTATCCTCATGTATATGCCGACGAAGAAAATCAACTACTTTTTCATTCGCATACAAGCGGTCAGTTCCTTTTGGGCCCCCTGGCATCATGATGGCATCATAAGTATGGGATAACTTATCGACTAACAGATAATCTGCACTAATTTTAGTACCAAAATACGTATTTAAAATAAGCGAATCCATGCAAGACAGCACATCAACATGAATATCTAGCCGACGCATGATATCAATGAAAACGACCGCTTCCCCTTCCTCAAAGCCATCCGCGAGCAAAACAGCAACTTGTTTCATGACATTCCTTTTATTTTCAAAGAAAGTTATTACGGATCATCCGCAATAAATTTGGGTTGTATACTCAGCAAATCCAGATAATTTTTACTTGTTAAAGTGTTCCATCACTTTTGCAAACACGAATTTTATCCATCACCACCGCTTTCATCGCCGCCTTTCCGGGAACCAAGTAATGGCGTGGGTCAGTGGCTTCTGGGTTTTCAATGAAGTACTGCTTAATGGCATCAGAAAACGCAATTTTGAGTTCTGTTGCGACATTGACTTTACAAATTCCAAGGTCAATACAGTGCCTAACATCCGCATCAGGGATCCCCGAAGCACCATGCAGAACTAACGGTAAATCTGTTTTCTTACGGATCGCATCTAGCCTAACAAAATCCAAATGAGGCTCACTTTTGTACATGCCGTGAGCGGTTCCGATGGCAACAGCTAAGGAATCAATACCGGTTCTTTGAATAAAAGTTACGGCAGCATCAGGGTCGGTGAAAAGTGCATCTGCAGCATCGACAACTAAGTCATCTTCTTGCCCACCTAAACGCCCTAGTTCAGCCTCAACCGTACAGTCCCATTGATGGCAAAAATCAACAACCCGTTTAACAATTTGAATATTTTCTTCAAACGGAAAATGAGAAGCATCAATCATCGCAGAGCGCACACCCGCGGAGACTTTCTGGAAAATGTCTGGAATATCTTCATGATGGTCGAGATGCAAAGCCACTGGGACTTTATAACGCTCAGCGGCCTGCTGGCAGATTGCTATCAAATAGTCACTTCCTGCATAAGAAAAGGTACTCGGTGTGCCAGCTAAAATAACCGGGGATGCCATTTCTGCGGCAGTTTCCATGACAACTTGAATAGTTTCTAAATTATGAATATTAAATGCGGGAACTGCATAGCCTCCCAGTTGAGCTTTGTTCAACATATTACGGGTAGATACCAAGTACATAATCGCCTCTCACCTTTCGATTGATTTCGAACAATATTAAACGAAAGAAACAGAAAGGTAAAAGATCTAAATCACATTTCCATTCCTTTCGCACTGAAAGCAAATGAAAGGAAGATTAGAAGTAGTGAGTCATTTTAGAGCTATAACTTGTCACTCCTTTACGTAACAAGTTGTTTTTAGGTCGTTTTGATTGGCCTAGTAGCGTTTCAATTACTTTATGTGAGCATAATTGTTTCTCTAAGCGGCGCGTCAATGGGGATTGCTGTTTGAGGTAATCTTCACGAAATATCACGGTGACCTCTTGTGTTTCTTTCACACCAATAACCGTTACCGCAATTGATGGTATTTCGAAATGAAAGTCTGAGCTTTCAACTGGCAGTGGGCTACAAGGGCTATCCCAAAGTTGAATTCGATTGCCACAATACAAAGCAATAATTACAGCACGTAATGACCAAAAACTACTCGCAGGACCACTGTAATTATCGACTAGGCGGGCATCATAGCTAAATAAACCTTGAGTTGGCGCTCCCGCTTTTAAGGCACCATGACCAATAAAATAACGCAAAGTACTTTCTAGTGCTTTTTTAGCCTCCCCCACACTCACAGCATCCCCACCTAAATCAACACCGGCTAATAAAGGCGCGGACACCGCGAGGCGATAACATGCACTGCGGCCAAAAAATGGAATGCCTTGTGGTGTCATAAGATAACGATAATGATGGTTAAACTGATTTAAGGAACTACGAATGAACTCATCATCGAAATGAGGGCAAATTTGATTAAGCCAATATAGTGAATAGTAAAAACCCCATGCATTGTAGTAATCAAAGTTACCCTTTGCACCATCTCGAAACCAACCATCACCCACGTAAAATTGTTTCACTCTTTCATACCGCCACATTGCAATAGTATCTCGGCCGGTGAGTGCTCGGATCACAAATTGCACGGTAAGTGGAAAAAGGTGCCAGTTGTTATCAACAATATCGCAATGATTAACCTGTTCAAACCATGTAATAATTTGCTGTTGCGCAGGTGTATCCAATTTTTCCCATACCCACTCACGGCTTAACCAAAGCGTCAGCGCTAAGTCTGCCGACTCACAAATTTTTTGGTCATAATTGTCAAGCTTTCCCCAATAGCCTTTATGATTGGGGTCAGTGCCATGCAAAAATGCATTTTTAATAATCTCAGGAAGGTCAATCGGCGCTAAATTTAACCCATTTAATACGTTTTTTCGGCTATGGACTAACCATACAGCGAACAAAGGCAGTACCCGGCTAACGCCTTCTAGCGCATCTGTTCGCACAGTTTGTTGGCCTGGGCTGCCAGGGTAATAGGCATGAGAGTAGCCCCAAGCCTGATAATGAACAAAAGCTTCCGCGGTATAGCACACTAATAATTCGCAAAGAACTGAAAGAGGTTTGTTTTCATCTTGAAAGGCTTTGGTGATGTCCTCATCGTTACATTGATAGGCTGACTTTCTAATTAATCTTCGAATGATATTCTCTTTGAATAATTTCTGATAAATTTTTATATCTGGATGCTCATAAGGTAGTTTTGGGCGTTCAGTCGGTATTGTCATACGTATTTCTCTATGGTGCAGACAGGCGCATCCTTGCGCGCAGAATAAAACAAAGTTTTGTATTTATCTTGCTGATTCAATCAGGACTTGGTAACGATCTTGTCCCCATACGACAGGTTTTGGTTTATCTTTAATCCATTGATAATAAGCAGATTTCAACTCTTTTACTTTTTCTGGATATTGAGCTGCTAAATTATTTGATTCGGCTGGGTTTTGTTTATCATTGAATAATTGGAGCTGGTTAGAACCATCATCATAAAAATAAAGTGCCCATTCTCCATCACGGATAGCCCATGAACCTTTCGATAGTTTTTCTAAATTAGGGTTGTTTGGAATTTCTTTGCGTTGATAAGTGATCCATTCATGGTAACCATGCCAAAAATCTTGGTTTTCTTCGCTGTAATGTTTCGTCCCTGGCCCTGTCCAATACAAATAATTATGTGGCGACTTTTCTGTTTTTCCCGTTAAGAGTGGCATAATATTTTTGCCTTCAACCTTCATACTATCGGGTATGGTGATCCCTGCGCTTTGTAATGCGGTTGGTAAGATATCAATCGCTGAAACCATCGCATCACTGTGTTTACCCGCAGGAATATGCCCTGGCCAATAAGCAACAAATGGAACGCGTACACCACCATTAAACATTTGTCCTTTAAAGCCTTTATCCATCGCATTCATTGGCATTGGCGACTCATGTACCGCACCATTGTCTGAAATAAAGAAAATTAGCGTATTATCTAATTCGCCATTTTCCTTTAGTGTATTGATAATTTTACCTATTCCCTCATCGGCTGCATTTAGCGCAGCAAAATATTTGTCGGCTTCAACATTACCCGTATTGAATTTATCCATATATTTCGCTGGAGAAGCTTCTTCTAACGGAATGTGCGGCACACTATATGAAAGGTTGATAAAAAAAGGTTTATCCTTGTGCCCATCAATGAATTTAATGGCTTCATCCGTTAACAAATGCGTGGTGTAGCCGGGGGCTGGCACGTTTTCACCATTTCGCCACATTGCAGGGGAGTTCCAAAGTGCCGCTCCTGATGCATAGAAACTATACGCATAATCGAAACCTCTTTCATGGGGGGCAAAACCTGGCTCCGGTGTTGAAATCATATTATCGTGATAATCGCGGGTTTGCTTTTCTGCTACAATTTTAGGCTTTTTCAATACCTTGGCATTATGCCATTTCCCAATGCTAGCGGTGGCATAGCCGTTTTCTTGGAATAATGCAGGTAATAGTTTGATATCTTGTGGAATACCTAACATCGCATCGTCATTACTGTAAGTGCCAAAGCTTGCGGGAGAGCGCCCTGTAAAAATGCCAGCTCGTGATGGACCGCAAACAGGATGAGCAACAAATGCATTGGTCATCTTAATTCCACCTGCTGCCATATCAGCGACATTTGGCATCGCCGTTCTGGCCGCTTCCACCATCTTATTAATATCACCTTGATAACGCTGTGGTGATGGGCGCTGTGCGAGTTCTGTGACATCAAGGCTATCAAGCACAAAATCGAGCTGCCCTGTTCCTAAATCATCCATAACAATCAGTAAAACATTCGGCTTTTCCGGTGTCCCACCTGCATTCGCTGTAATGGGAGGCACTAAGCTGCTTGCGGCTATCAACCCAGCTAATAGGCTTTTCTTCATAGAAGGTAATCTCACAAAAATATCTCCAGATAATATTATTATTACTTGTAAGCACGCTGTATTGCGCCAAGTGCATCACTGGCTAAAGCACCACCCGATATCGCTTGACGCATTAACTGCATACCTAAAGCGGTATGATGAAAAATCTTTTTATATGAACGACATAAATAGTTATGGCGATATTTTTCACCTTCTATCGCCGTGATCCGGTGCTTAGGACAACCACCATAACAAAGACTTTGAACCTCACAGCGCTGGCAAAGATTAGTTAGCTTGTCATATTTATTTTGCCCAAAACGGACTTGCTGCTTAGAGGAAACAATACGGGAAAGGGAGTGTTGTTGTACGTTACCTAACCGATTTGCAGGGTACACATAGTGGTCACAGGAATAGACATCCCCATTAGATTCAATAATCAGTGCTTGCCCACACGTTTTAGATTGCACACAGGTTGATGCTGGGTAGCCCATCCAAGTACCTAATAAGCTATCAAAAAGACGAATATAAATTTTGCCAATGTCTCCTTGATGGATCCATTCATCAAAAACATCAGCCATAAACTGCCCATACCCCTCCGCGGGTACTGAAAATGGCGCCATCACTGCATTTGGCCCAGGAGCATAATGACCACCTTGGGTCTGTGGAAAACGCCTATCCACCTCAACAATGGGGATAAACTGAAAAAAAGTGGAACCCAATGCTTTCAAGGCTTGGTACGTTTCTTTTCCCTTTCGCCAATTTTGGTCATTAACTACGGTTAACGTATTAAATTCAACATCATATTCAATCAAAAGCTGAATGGCTTTCTTCACGCGTTCAAAAGTTGGGTTACCATTAACGGAAATTCGATATTTATCATGAACAGCTTCTAAGCCATCAATTGATACACCGATTAAAAAACCGTGGTCTGCAAAAAACTGCGCCCATTGTCGATTAATCGCAATGGCGTTCGTTTGCATACTATTCGTGATCGTTTTTCCTTGAGCATATTGCTTTTGGTACTTAACAACCCGCTCAAAAAATTCAAGACCTGCAAGTGTTGGCTCCCCACCTTGCCATGAAAAATCTACCTGCTCACCAGCATGGGACTGGATATAGTCTTTGATATAACGACGTAGCACGTTATCAGGCATAACGTCATGTTGATCTTGCGCAGGTTGCTCGTGAAACACATTTTCTTTTTCAAGATAAAAACAGTATTCACATTTAATATTACAGCGATAGCTGGTGGGTTTCGCCATCATATGAAAGTAAGAGGGTTGGTTTGCAGGCATTTAAATTAATCCGAAATAGTCAGGTTATTTTTATAGCATTACGCAAAACACGAAAAATCAAAAGAGATTGAAATCACAAAATAAGAAAATGAAAGAATTTGAAAGAGTTCAGTTTGAGTTAAAAACATTGAAAAGAGTATAAATAACGTACAACATGCCACTAATTTATGTTTTTTGTTTTAAAGAAATTTCTATTCCTTTCGAACTTCAAATACCGCCATCACACTTTATGCCAATTTTTGAGCTTATATTTAGCTAACTTTTTGCAAAAATTGCTAATATTGATGTAAAACACGGAGTTTGCTTAGTAAAAGTACAGTTATTACGACTTTATTGATTGGATACTTTCTTATTCGAAGATATGATATTTAAAATTTGAAAATATCCGTAAGCAAACAGCATACAAATCGAAACTTTGTGAAAGAGATCAAAAGTTTTGTTTTTTTTCGTTGTCGGTATTTTTTAGCGTAGTAAACTTAATTCGAAATCAAATGAAAGTAAATCATTTGATTTCGTAAGGAGATGAAAGTGAAAGCGGCAGTTGAACGGCGCATGGAAATCCTCGACATGATTAACCAACAAGGTAAAGCACGAGTCGAAGATTTAGCCGAAATATTTAAAGTTTCAAGTGTCACCATCCGTAGCGATTTAAGCTTTCTTGAAAAGAATGGTTATGTGGTCCGCTCCCATGGGGCAGCAATTCCAAATACTGGGTTTATTGCTGAACTAAGCATCCACGAAAAACGTGGGCAAAATGCGGGCACAAAAACATTAATAGGGAAAGCAGCCGCCGCGCTCATTAATGATGGCGACACGATCATTTTAGACTCGGGGACAACGACACGAGAAATTGCGACACACTTAAAGTCGCGGGATAACGTCGTTGTCATGACTAACGGTTTAGATGTCGCAATGGAGTTAGCAACAGCCGCAGGCGTTGATGTACTAATGACTGGCGGCGCATTGCGCAAAAATGCTTTATCGTTTTCTGGCTCACAAGCAGAAAATAGCCTCAGAAATTATCGTTTTGACAAGGTTTTTCTTGGGGTTGATGGTTTCGATTTACGCGTTGGTATCACGACACACAATGAACAGGAAGCTAGCCTTAACCGGTTAATGTGTGAAATCTCGGAAACAGTTATTGCGGTTGCTGATTCTACGAAATTTGGTAAACGCAGTTGTCATATGATCCGTGAATTCGCTGATATTGATGTTTTGGTGACAGACTCTGGGATCCCTGATGAATATGTCCAAGAGTTGAAAAACCATAAAATTGAAGTAATCATCGTCGATAAAGAGCAATAATTCGCTAACTCCATTAACAATACAACCGTGTTGATTGTGGAGTTAGTATTAATGCATCCTTTAGAAAAGATTGTTCAGCAAAATAAACTTGGTAAACAGAATGGTATTTATTCTGTTTGCTCAGCCCACCCATTTGTTATTGAAGCTTCATTGCACCAAGCGCTGGATGATGATTCCTTTCTTTTAATTGAAGCCACATCAAATCAAGTTGACCAATTTGGTGGCTATACGGGTATGACTCCGGCTGATTTTTTCAATTATGTAGTTGAAAAAGCAGAAAAAATTAATTTCCCTCTGAATAAGTTAATTCTTGGTGGTGACCATTTAGGTCCGAATCGTTGGCAAGGGCTTAAGGCCGCTGATGCCATGGATAATGCCGATGTTCTAATTGAACATTACGTTGCCGCAGGATTCAAAAAAATCCACCTTGACTGTAGTATGTCCTGCGCAGATGACCCCGTTCCACTCACGGATGAAATCGTTGCACAACGTGCCGCCCGACTCGCTGTTGTTGCAGAAAAAACCGCCAAAGAAAAATTTGGTTACAGCGATATCGTGTATGTTATTGGTACTGAAGTCCCCGTACCAGGTGGAGCAACTGAAGCGCTTGAAGGCGTTGAAATCACAGCCCCACAAGCCGCGAGAAAAACCTTAGACTGCCATGCGAAAGCGTTCGAAAAAGCAGGTGTCGGTGACTGTTGGGCACGTGTTATTGGCCTCGTCGTTCAACCGGGTGTGGAATTTGACCATACTGGTGTTATTGATTATCAACCCGAAAAAGCACAAGCATTAAGTCAAGTGGTTGATGACTACCCTCATCTCGTTTTTGAAGCACACTCAACCGATTACCAAACACCTGATGCTTATAAGCAGCTCGTTCAAGACCACTTTGCCATTTTAAAAGTTGGTCCGGCTTTAACATTTGCTATGCGAGAAGCCCTCTATTCTCTATGTGAAATTGAGAATGAAATGTTCCCGGCAGAACAGTGTTCTCACTTAAAAGAGAAAATGGAACAGTTGATGTGTCGTGAGCCCGAATTTTGGCAAAAATACTACCATGGTGATGCCCAGCAGCAAGCTTTTGCTCGCGTTTATAGCTTTAGTGACCGTATTCGTTATTACTGGCCTGATAAAGAAATTAACCAAGCCATAGAAATACTGATGGCTAACTTATCTTCAAAACCAATCCCGTTACCACTTTTAAGCCAATACATGCCGCATCAATTCAAACAATTAAGAGAAGGCATGCTCGATGGCTCAGCGAAATCCTTTATTTTTGCAAAAATTCGCGACGTACTTTCGGTATATGCCGATGCATGTAAATTTAGTCACTGAGGTTTGACATGGAATATTTAAGCTATCAAACACCCGAGCTCGAAAAGCTAAACGCATTCTGGACAGCAAAAGAAATTGAGCAACAACCTGAATGCTGGGAAAAAACAAACCAGCTAATACAAGAGCAACGTACTGAAATTGATACATTTTTAGCTAAAGTGCTTCAGGCATCGGACGCACGCATTATCATGACGGGTGCTGGAACATCGGCTTTCGCTGGCCGCGCTCTTGCCCCCGTTCTCACCGGTCATTTAAAACGCCGAGTGGATGCCATTGCCACCACGGATTTAGTCGCTGATCCAAAAGAATATTTAGCGGAAGACGTACCAACGTTACTAATTTCTTTTGCTCGCTCAGGCAATAGCCCCGAAAGTGTTGCCGCCCTCGATGTGGCAGAAAAATGCCTCACTCAATGTTACCACTTAGTTTTAACCTGTAACGAGCAAGGACAGCTATATCGTTATTGCCAAAATAATACCAATGCATTAGCCATTTTAATGCCTGAAGAGTCAAATGACCGTTCATTAGCCATGACTTCAAGCTTTTCATCCATGATGATGGCGGCACTGTGTATTTTCTTAACAGAATCCTTCTATTTAAACGAAATTAAACCTTATTTCTACGATTATCACGACATTTTTACTCAATTTAACCACCGTATCCGGGAAGAATACGCGGGTAAATTTAAACGAGTCATTTATTTAGGTAGTGGTGGCCTACAAGGTCTTGCACAAGAAGCCGCTCTAAAAATGTTGGAATTAACAGCTGGTAAGGTCGTTGCTAACTTCGACACACCGTTAGGCTTTCGCCATGGACCGAAATCTATCGTCAATAAGGAAACGTTAATCGTGCTGTTTCTGTCAAACGATAAATACACTAGACAGTATGAAACTGACTTATTAAGAGAGGTAATTCACGATAATGCTTCAGCAAAAGTGATCGCGGTCACCTCCTCTTCCGATGACACACAAATAGAGGAAAGTTTTGTTTATATTAAAAAAATGGAGCAATGCTCAGACTCAGCCCTATTTTTCCCTTATTTAATGTTAGCGCAGGCCTTTGCATTCCATAGTTCCATTGCACTGGGGAATACACCGGATAACCCATCTCCAACCGGAGAAATTAATCGAGTTGTTCAAGGTGTCACTATTTACCCGTTCTCATATCAAGAAGATGGCGTCATGCCTTCTTAATGATAAATATAGCTAATAATAAGAGAGCAATTATATGCACGCACCAAATATTGTCTGGACCCGAATCGATGAGCGTTTATTACATGGGCAAATTCGAATCACTTGGGGTAAACACACTGAAGCAAATTTAATTCTTGTCGCTAATGATGATGCTGCGGATGGCCCTAATGCTGCTTTTATGCAAGCAGGAATGAAAGCCTCCGCGGGTGGAGAATATGCCGTCCGATTTTTCTCTATCGAAAAAACTATCGATGTCATTCACAAAGCGTCTCCTCGTCAAAAAATCTTTATTCTTTGCAATAACCCAACAGATGTTGCCCGCCTTGTCGAAGGCGGCGTTCCTATCACTCACTGTAATGTTGGCAATATGCACTTCCATGAAGGAAAACGCCAAATTACCAAAACAGTGTCTGTGGATGAGCGCGACTTAGAAGCATTTCGTCGGCTTGTCGACAAAGGAGTCGCTTGCACGATTCAAAATACTCCCGATCAAACCCCCGTTAATGTTCTTACTCTCGCATCAGCATAAGCAGATTGAGATAACAACTTAACACTAAGGCGTTTAAGGAAAACTATTATGATTTATGAAGCTTCTCTTGTGGCTTTATGGGCCTTCTTTTGCGGTATAGATAAGTATGACGTTGCACTCAATATCCACCGCCCACTGATCACAGGGCCTGTTGTTGGCCTGATTATGGGTGATATGCAAGTCGGTTTAATTGCGGGTGCAACATTAGAATTAGCTTGGCTTGGGCTTGTTCCAAATGCAGGGGCTCAGCCACCTGATGTTACTTTAGGCACTATCGCCGCCGTTGCATTTGCCATTATGACTAATCAATCACCAGCGGTAGCGATGGGGATTGGTATGCCAATTGCCGTTCTCATGCAAATGATCATTATCGGCTTTTTTGCTATTACCGCGTTCACCATGGGTAAAGCTGACCGCTACGCTGAAAAAGCCGATGCGGCGGGGATCTCTCGGTTATTAGTCGCCACAATTACCGTTCGTTCTTTACTCTACGCGA
The DNA here is from genome assembly GCF_028482485.1 of Providencia sp. PROV116. Lineage (NCBI taxonomy): Bacteria > Pseudomonadati > Pseudomonadota > Gammaproteobacteria > Enterobacterales > Morganellaceae > Providencia > Providencia sp. PROV116. The sequence goes on from NZ_JAMPQO010000035.1 coordinate 32,420, forward strand.
TCGTCGCCTTTGTAACGGTTTACTTCGGTGAACACGCAGCACAGTGGATTGATGAAAATACACCAAAAGTGCTCCTCGAAGGCTTAGGTATTGGGGCGAAAATGGTTCCAGCAATTGGCTTCGCGATGTTGTTGAAAATTATGTGGTCAAAAGAAGTGGCGGGTGTGTTCTTTGTTGGTTTCGTTATGACCACTTATCTCAAACTGCCAATTATGGCAGTAGCAATACTCGGCGCATCTGCGGCGGCTCTGTATTACTTCTTCAGCGGTAACAACAACAAGAATAACTCACAACAAAATGAGGATTTTGAAGATGGTATCTGATAACAAAACAACAGTAGAAACAAAAAACTTACCTGTGGAATCCTACGTTGATGGCGTTGATGAATATCAAGATACCACTGTCCGCAAAGTCATCACGAAAGGCGATCTATGGCGCTGTGCTTTTCGTGGGCTATTTATGGAAGGTAACTTTAACTTTGAACGTATGCAAGGAGGTGGCTTTGCATTCTCCATCATCCCAGCCCTACGCAAAATTCATGGTAATAACAAACGCGATTATGCAACCGCACTGAAAAATCACTTACAGTTTTTCAATGCGAGTCCAAAATTATTTACTTTCTTACTTGGTACTGCCGTTGCCATGGAAGAAAACAAAGAGAAACCTTCTACGGTCAACGTCATGAAAGTGGCAGGCATGGGCCCAACAGGTGGAATTGGCGATGCTATCGACCATATGACACTGATGCCACTGACTTTAGCATTAGGTGCATCTATCGCAATGGAAGGCTCAATTGCCGGCCCATTCGTTTTCTTCTTTTTGTACCAAATTGTTCACTTTTTTGTCTATTTCGGTTTGATGTTCATGGGATATCGTGCAGGTACTGCAGCGATGGTTAACATGAGCGATGCAACAGAAAAACTCGCTAAAGCCGCCAACATCATGGGGATTTTTGTCATCGGGGCGCTTTCCGCCACCTTCATAAAAGTACAAACCACCGCTGCTGTCGAGGTGGGTGGCAAAGTGGTCGAACTACAAACCGCCTTGTTTGACAAAATCATGCCTAATTTACTCCCTCTGTGTCTTGTCTTTTTGATGTTCAAAATGGTGAAAGGGACAGGCTTTTGGGCAAAACCGCCAGTACTTATCTTCTCTGTCTTAGCCTTCGGTGTTATTGGCCATGTACTTGGTGTGATGTAACAAAATCGTATTAAATTGTTTTTAGGTGGGTAGCAAAGTTACCCACCAGCAAGGAGTTATAAATGATTGGTTTGATTGTTTCTGGGCACATTAATTTTGCGAGCGGTATGGCTTCCGCCGTCAAAGCCATCGCAGGTGAACAGGAAAATATGGTGTTTATTGATTTTGTTGAAACCCTTTCTCCCGACGAATTGGAACAACAAATGCGAGCAGCAATGGACGCCATGAATTGTGAACAAGTACTTTTTCTTACCGACCTTCCTGGTGGAACCCCTTGTAACCGCGCTATGGCAATTATGATGGAAGATAAATCCGTTGAAGTTTTAGCTGGAGTTAATTTGCCGATGATCGTCAATGCGGCATTAGAACGTGAAGGCGTTGATGCGAAAGAACTTCTTTCTATCTTACAGGATATTGGTACTAGCAGTATCCAAGACCTACGTCAGCAACTGGCGATGATATCAGAGCCTGAATTTGAAGAAGATGGCCTATGAAAAAGCAATATGCCATTTTAGCGGATCGCACCTTTACTCCTGAAGGAATTCGCTATCAGCAGTATGTTCGAGTGTGCAACGGTGTTATACAGGAAATTACGGATACTGCTCCCGAACACTGCCCTGTTATCCGTCTTGAAGACCGCTCCTTACTGCCGGGATTTGTTGATATCCATATTCATGGGCGTGCTGGTGCAGATGTCATGGATGCAAGCCAACAAGGGTTGCAAACCATTGCTGATGCATTAGTCAAAACCGGCGTTGTGGCTTGGGTAGGAACCACCGTCACCGCACCAATGAATGATATTAAACGCGCACTCACCCAAGTGTGTGAATTTATCACCAAGCCGCAAACATCAGGAGCTCAATTAGTCGGCAGTTTTTTAGAAGGCCCTTACTTCACTGAACGTCATCGAGGCTCACATCCTGTTAAGTACTTAAAATCGCCGACCATTCATGAATTAGAAGACCTTATGCAATGTGCTAATCACACACTTTTGCGTGTTGCAGTTGCACCTGAAGCTGAAGGCGCCATTGAGGCTATTGATTGGTTAGTACAACACGGTATTAAAACCAGTGTTGCACATACCGCCGCCGATTTCATGCAAACCAGTCTTGCATTTTCCCAAGGAGCAGATTGTGGTGTGCATCTTTATAACGGGATGACCAGTTTACACCATAGAGAACCCGGTTGCTGTGGCGCAGTGTTGTACCACGATGTTCTTGCGGAACTGATTGCCGATGGCGTTCATGTTCATCCCGTCATGATGCAGCTAGCGTATCGAATGAAAGGTTATCAGCGGCTCGCTTTAATCACAGATTGTATGCGAGCTGGCGGCCTACCAGATGGTGATTATGCCCTTGGGGCACAAACGGTAAAAGTCACGCAAGGGCAAGCTCGCACAGCCGATGGCTCTCTTGCAGGCAGTACATGTAGCCTTGATAACGCATTGCGCAATATGGTGCAACTCGCTCATGTTCCTGAGTGGGAAGCTGTACAAATGGCCACATCGGTCCCCGCTCAATACCTTGGAATTGATGACCAATTTGGCTACATCCGAGTTGGGGCTCAAGCTAATTTTGCCGTTGTTGATAATAATTTTTATCTAACAGACACATTCATCAGAGGTGAACACGTTCACTCTGTATTCGGGGATACCGACCATTAAGGTTGGTTACCTATCAGTAAATCATGAGGTATTTATAATGGAAATTCGTCAACCAATTCACAGCGAGCATGCAAAAACACTTGATACTGAAGGCTTACGCAAACAGTTCCTGATCGAGAACTTGTTCCGTGAAGGGGAAATGAATCTCACTTATAGCCATATCGACCGCATCATTGTGGGCGGCATTGTTCCAACACAAAAGCCACTCGCTCTTATGGCAGGAAAAGCATTAGGCGTTGAGTTCTTTCTTGAGCGTCGTGAACTGGGTGCAATTAATATTGGGGGGGCTGGTCAAGTTATCGTTGACAGCGAAACTTATGATATCGCACCAAAAGAAGCTATTTATATTGGTATGGGTGCTAAATCTGTCGAGTTTATCAGTAACGATGCCATTACCCCTGCACGTTTTTATATGAACAGTGCTCCTGCACACCATACCTATCCAACACGCAAAATTACTATCGAACAAGCTTCACCAGAAAAATTGGGTCATGTTGAAAATTGTAACGTTCGAACCATTTATAAATTCTTACACCCATCTATTTTACCAACCTGCCAATTATCAATGGGCATGACAGTACTCGAACCCGGTAGCTTATGGAATACCATGCCATGCCATACCCATGAGCGCCGTATGGAAGTGTATCTGTATTTCAATATGCAAGAAGACAACGTTGTTTTCCATTATATGGGTGAGCCTTCGGAAACCCGCCATATTGTTGTTCGTAATGAACAAGCCGTCATTAGTCCAAGCTGGTCTATTCACTCAGGAGTGGGAACCGCGGCTTATACATTTATATGGGGAATGGTTGGGGAAAACCAGGTATTCCACGATATGGACCATGTCGCGATGAAAGATCTGAAATAACCTTTTATCTTTTTAACATAATAAAAAACGATGTGGCAGTACTGCCACATCGTAAGTGAGGCACAGATGAACTTATTTGATTTAACAGGAAAAGTTGCGATTGTCACTGGATGTAATACCGGTTTAGGTCAAGGGATGGCAATTGGTTTAGCCCAAGCAGGCGCGGATATTGTCGGGGTTGGTATTCAAGATGCCCCTGAAACACGTACTCAAGTTGAAGCTTTAGGCCGTAAATTTCACTATATTATCATGAATTTAATGGAACAAGACGGGTTACAAACTTTAGTTGATGATGCGGTATCCGCTATGGGCCATGTTGATATCCTTGTCAATAATGCGGGTATTATTCGCCGTGAAGACTTATTAGAGTTTAGTGAAAAAGATTGGGACGATGTGATTAATATTAATCAAAAAACCTTATTCTTTTTATCTCAACGTGTTGCACGCCAATTCGTGAAGCAAGGTAATGGCGGGAAAATTATTAATATTGCATCAATGCTTTCATTCCAAGGTGGTATTCGGGTTCCATCTTACACAGCAAGCAAGTCAGCTGTCATGGGGCTCACTCGTGCTCTTGCTACTGAGCTTTCCCAATACAACATTAATGTGAATGCAATCGCCCCAGGTTACATGGCAACAGACAACACAGCAGCACTACGCGCAGATGCAGACCGCAACGCGGCTATCTTAGAGCGCATTCCTGCAGGTCGTTGGGGAACACCTGAGGATTTAGCAGGACCAGCCATCTTTTTAGCCTCCAAAGCAAGCGACTATATTAATGGTTATACCATTGCTGTTGATGGTGGCTGGTTAGCTCGCTAATCCATCAGGAGAAAATAATGGAACAATCATCATTACCAAAACCATTACAACGTAATACGGTTTTAGATGATATGAAACGAGTTTATCGTTATCAATCAAAAAACCAAGTACGCAGTGTACTTCGTCGTAGTGGCAAAACCCGTTTTATCAAAGATACAGACTGGGAACGTGGTGTTCTGTGGTCTTGTGTTGCTGCTGCATGGCAAGCAACACAGGATAACGAATATCTCGCTGGTGTATTGGATTACACATTACATACAGGATTTCGTACAGGACCTAACCCGCGTTTTGCCGATGACCACGTCTGCACCCAAGCCTATTTAGCTGTGAGTTCACAATTTGATCATCCAGAAGTCCTTGAACCCACTATTAACGCATTCAACCTTATGTTAGCAGAGCCAAAACCAGGTCGAGAGGACTGGTGGTGGTGTGATGCACTTTTCATGGCCCCTCCAGCTTTTGCTGCATTATCAACTAAAATGAATGACGGTCGCTATTTCGATTACATGCATACCGCTTATTGGGATGCGATAGAACATTTGCGTGATCCTGAAACTGGTTTAATTTATCGCGATTATCGTTATATTCCTGATGGTAAAGGTGGTGAATTGCGTGAAAAAAATGGTGAGAAAGTATTTTGGAGTCGAGGCATTGGTTGGGTCATTGCGTCTATCCCTCGTATCTTACAATCTTTACCTAATGATTTCCCTGCCCGCCAGCAATATGTAAATTTATTTACGGAGCTAATGGAAACTGTCATTCAATACCAGCAAGAAGATGGCTTCTGGCGTACCAGTTTACTTGACCCGCAAAGCTTTCCCACTCCCGAAAGTAGCGCCACCGCATTATTTTGCTATGGCTTAGCATGGGGGTTAAACCAAGGTTTACTGGAAGAAATGCGTTATCTGCCTTTACTAGAAAAATCATGGCGTGCACTACAAAACTGTATTCACCCTAATGGCATGTTAGGTTGGGTGCAGCTTCCGGCGTTCAATCCACGAGATGTCAAGTATGAACATAATATGGATTATGGGGCAGGAGCATATTTGTTAGCAGCAAGTGAAGTTATTCAACTCAAAATTTAATTCATTACAACCCGATTTACCATTGCTCAAGTTGTCATTTCATTACTTTCTTTTTGGCCAATTTATTGGCCATTTTTCTTGCTTTTTTCCATGTTTCTTCCTCCCTTCTCTTTAAAAATAGGCAATAAAAAAAAACCACGATGATTCGTGGGTCAGACTGCCGACAAACATATTGTGTTTGGCGGCAAGTCTAATAGGTTTTGAAAATAAACTAGGAAAATCAATTTATTGATTTTCGGCTGATAATACAAAGCGGGAAAAACCACGCTTTTATCCCGCTTTGTCAACAACCCCACCCGCGATGATTCGTGGGTATATTTAATAAAAAACGATATTACCAAGTATATTGAATACCTACACGGAAACGTGTTTGGCGGTCACTTGAAAACCTATTTTCTTTCACATTACCCACTTCAACAAATGGGCGCCATAAAGCACCATCATCCGCTTTAATGTCATAACGAAGGCGAACGTTGTGTTGATAATCGAATTTCTTATCATTATAAAGAGGTTGAGCGTTGTCAGCCATTTCCCACATTAAATCTAACTGATATTGCAGGTCTAAGTTACCCCATTTGTAACCTATCCAGCTATCAAACTCCTGGATTTTAGAATGGTAATTACTGCCGTTTTCCCCAGCTTGACCATAATCCCACACTTTCCATTTATAACGGCCTTGCAAACGAATACCATTATCGAATGTATAATTTAAACGGACATAAGGCACATAAACTAAACCTAATTTATCAAAATCAAGAGAAGCACCGACAAGTCCCACTAAATTTGGGTTCAACTTTGTATAATAAAAAGCTGAAAATTCTGAACCATCAATTTTCATTGCATCATAGGCACCATCTTTATTCCCATAACGTGCATCGAGTTCAAATCCAATATTTTTTCCTGTATCCAAGAAAGCTTTAATTCTATCTCCACTTTTCCCTGATGCATCTAAATATTGGTGACGGTATTCAATTGTTGTTTTATAGTTATTTGCGAGAGCAGATTGTGATGAAATTGCAAATAACACTGCACTAGCAATAATTAATCTTTTCATTATCTTTATTCCAAAGCTGTGTGCTATTTAAGCACGAGGATAGTGATTCCCTGTTTTATTAGAGAATAATATTTTCATTATTTTTAGTTATTACCGCCTAATTAATTAGGCGGCAAAAAATAATTTATTTAACTTCACACGCTGAGACTTTCTTATTTAATTTATTTGTTGTTGCCGTAATAAACTCTGTTGGTCTCCAAGAGTCACCGGTTTTTTCTAACCACGGTATGAGCTCATCTTTAATTAATTTATCAATAATTGGCTTGTTTTCATCTGCCACATTTTTCATTTGATAAGGGTCATTCACATTATCATAAAGCGTATATTTCAGTGGCTGTCCATCTTGGCGATCAATAACCAGTGTATGAGTTTTCGTTCTCACACCGCGTTTACCAAACGAAGGTTCACCATACGGAATAAATAAGTAAAGTTGAGAATTGGCAACATCCCCCTCACCAGTAACCACTCGCTCAGCTAAATTACTTCCTTCAACTGAGCCGGGAATCCATTGCTCTAATCCTAATAAACCTAGAATCGTTGGGTAGATATCCGGTGCTGACATTAATGCATCATCTTGCCCCGGTTTAATTTTACCCGGTAACCGAAACATCATCGGAACACGCATTGATTCATCATAAGGGTTATTTTTTGTCGGCTGCCCATTTGCACCAAGACAACTACCATGATCAGAGAAGAAAACGACCAATGTATTATCAGCAAGTCCCTGTTTTTCAAGTTCATCAACGATACGCCCAAATTGTTCATCGACGCCGTTTACCATCGCCAGATATTCTTTAAAATATTGAGGACCATAACCTTCTTGGTATTCCACATCCCATTTAACGTTTGGACGAGTATTTAACTCTTGCGAGGTTTTCCCTTTATAGACATCAAGATATTTTTGTGGGACTTGGTCATACGGTGAATGTGGAGGGTTCATTGAAACAACCAGCGCAAATGGCTTAGTATTATCACGGTATTGCCCATTTTTATTCTGTAAGAATTTTATGGCCATATCCGCTTCGTGCTCTGGTCCCCATTGGTCGATATAAATAGGTTTTTCTCGTGGTGTATTATTGGCCCAATACATCGGTTTCATATGCAAATCATATGTGCCATAGGAGTACCAAAAATCAAAGCCATGGCGGCGGTTTGGTGCTGCCCATTCATTCCAATAACGCCCTTCCATCGGATTGTTATAGCTTTCAATGAAAGGTGCATATGGCGCATCCAAATGCCATTTACCAATATAACCCGTGCTGTAATCCAATGATTTCAAAACATCAGACCAACAATTAGCGTAAGGTGATAAATCAATCCCTACCTTCCCACCATAATCATGTGCGTTGCCTGTAATACCGTTACGTACAGGATATTGGCCAGTCATAAACATGCCACGAAATGGAGAACATAGTGGGTAATTGGATGCCATTTGTGTCATGACTTTTGATTGTTTGGCAAACTTATTTAAATTAGGGGTAATTGACGGGTCTTCTCCCATAAATTGTAACGCATGGGCACGCATCTCATCGGGGAATACTATCAATAAGTTAGGGGAGTTATCGGGCCGATAAGGCTTAATATTTGAAGGTTTTCCATCACTGGCTAAAATGGGACTAGAAACCGACATTGCTGCACCGCTGGCTGCTAATCCTTTTATAAAGGTTCTGCGCGAAACAGTCATTGCTTCATCCTCTTTTTGTTTACGTTTTCTTTCGTTTTTGGTTAATACATATTATTTATACTTTTACATAAGATCAAAAAGTAAGTGATCGAAAATACCAAAATTCAAGTAGAGATCACAAAAAGTAAGCAATTCATCGAAAACAAGTCGATTACCTCACAGTAAAAAAATGATGACAACTTAGCAAAAATAACCATAATCAAATGATTTTTAATAAAAATAAACAATTCAGAGATACTGAGCACAAAAGTAGAATTTTGCTTTGAAATTACATAGCAAGTGGTAGTTAAACAATCGACATTAAATTTTCATTTACTTTCAAAGAAGGATGAATAGAGGCAATGTGAAACAATACAAAAAAAAATTTTTTATCACTACCCTATAAAAATCAACCAATATAAGGGCCATTATAAAATTTATTCAATTATCTAAATGAAAGATAAAGAAATAAAATGTCAAAATATGATTTTAAGTATTCATTCCATCTACTTTTCTATTAATATTGTTAAATTAAAATTGTTTTTATTTTTAGAATAAATTATCTTTTAGTTACCCAGCAACAATATATATTAATTAAATTTAAGATAGAGTGAGTTTAATACTAGGTATTAAATAAAATATACATCGTGAAGGAATATTATCACGTATTAATATCAATAATTTAACAATGTAAAATAAGATAGGAATAAAGTCGCTCATTTTAATTCATTATGCGAATAATGCCACTATTAATTATCAATTTTATATACCCACTAGCATTTCTTAGAAAAATTCAACAGGTCTGATATTCAAAATGTCTTTAGTTGTGATACAAAAATAATACTGTGAAATGAAATTACATTCACAGATATAACTAATGTAAAACGCATTCTATAAGATGCTGGGGAATTAAAAGAATGAATATTGTTGAGCGATTTATTTCTTACACCAAAATTAACACCACCACTGATAGGGAAAAGGGCGCGGCAGGGATTATGCCATCCTCAGAAGGGCAACGTGTCCTTGCGAAACAATTGGTTCAGGAGCTCGAGGCTCTGGGCGTTGAAGACATTAAACTGCGTGACACTGCTATTGTCACCGCAACGTTACCTTCCAACCTTGATTATGATGTCCCAACCGTCGCTTTCTTCGGCCACTTAGACACCAGTGCAGAACAAACCAATGATACTAAAGCGCAAATCTTGCCATACACCGGTGAAGATTTATGCATGAATAAAGAGCTTAATATTTATCTACGTAAGAGTGAATTCCCTGAATTGGTGAACTACATTGGTGATGACATTATTGTCACTGATGGAACTAGCCTATTAGGTGCTGACGATAAAGCGGCAATTGCCTCTATCATGGATATGCTGCAATACTTTAAACAAAACCCAGAAATCAAGCACGGAACCATTAAAATTGGTTTTGTTCCGGACGAAGAACAAGGCCTCCGTGGCGCAAAAGTTTTTGATGTTAAAGAGTTTGGAGCAGATTTTGCTTACACCTTAGACTGCTGCGGTATTGGTGAACTTGTGTATGAAAACTGGAATGCGGGTGATGCCGAAATCATCTTTACGGGTAAATCAGCTCATCCAATGTCTGCGAAAGGCAAACTCGTTAATTCATTATTAATGGCGCAAAAATTTATTGCCATGTTACCCGGCGGTGAAGCCCCTGAATATACAGATGGTCGCGAAGGCTATTATTGGGTGAAACAAATGTCAGGTAATAGCGCTCGTACCGTGTTAAAAATGGACATTCGCGATTTTACCGAAGACGGCTATCGCAAACGTATGGCTTTCTTAAAACAATTAGCAGAAAGCTGTGAAAGTCTCTGGGGCAGCGAAAGTGTTGTTTGTAAGCTATCAGATCGCTATTCTAACGTTTACAACAGCCTACAAGGTGATAACCGTTACCCTATTGATATTGCTGTTGACGCCTACCAAGCTTGTGGTATTACACCAAAAGTCATTCCTATGCGTGGTGGCTATGATGGAGCCGCATTATCACAAAATGGGTTACCTTGCCCTAACATCTTCACAGGTGCACATAACTTCCATTCAATCTATGAATATCTACCTGTTAAATCCCTACATGCCGCCAGCGATGTATTAAAACAAGTGGTACAAATCACCGCTGAACGCTTCAAACCAGGAGCTAAAGCATGATCCCAATTCTAACGGTTCTGATTATCGTTGTTTTGGTTGCGCGGTTTATTTTGAAGGGATACAAAGCTGAGCCGGTATTATTAATTGCTGGCTTAGTATTGATGATATTCACCCTAGCCCTTGGCTGGGGGCCTATCCTCCCTAAAAATGTCGCCACCACCGGTATCACTTGGCTCGATCCATTTGAAGTCATGCGAGATTTATTCAGTAGCCGCGCAGCAGATCTCGGTTTAATGATCATGGCATTGATGGGCTTTGCGCACTATATGGACCATATAGGTGCCAATGAAGCGGTAGTACGTGTTGCAACCAAGCCACTGAAAAATATGCGTTCACCTTATGTACTACTATTTTTCTCTTTCTTACTGGCAAGTATCTTGCAATTAGCCATTCCATCAGCAACAGGCTTAGCTGTATTGTTAATGGGTACCATGTTCCCCATTATGATTGGTTTGGGATTATCACCTGCTTCTGCGGCTGGAGTTATCGCTACATCCCTTGGTGTGGCCTATACTCCAACGGCAATTGATGCTATCCGTGGCGCAAAAGCTGTCGATATGTCTGTTGTTGAATATGTACTTTACTATCAAGGCCCTGCCGCGTTAGCCACTGTATTGGTAGTCGGTATTACCCATATTTTCTGGCAACGTCATTGTGACCGTAAGCAAGGTTTCGTGCCTGAAATTGGTAAAGCTGTTCAGTCCCATGAAAAAGAGGAAACGACTAAGTCCGTTCCTGGATATTATGCACTTCTTCCTATGTTACCCATTATTATGGCAGTAGGAACATCCAATTTGTTCTTTTCCGGTATTCACTTAGATGTTGTGACTATCGTACTGATTGCTATGGCAATTTGTATGGTGATTGAAACACTTCGCGTACGTAATTTCAAAACGGTTTGTAATGGCTTCCAAACATTTTTAAATGGTATGGGTCATGCATTCAGTAATGTAGTTGGCTTATTGGTTGCTGCTGGTGTGTTCGCTCATGGTATTAAAGTCAGTGGAGCAATTGACCAACTGATTTTAGGTGCTGAGTCCGTCGGCTTGCCACCATTTGCCATGGCGATTGTATTTGCATTAGTGACCCTTGCAGCAGCCATTATTATGGGTTCAGGTAATGCACCATTCCTTGCATTCGTTGAGTTAATTCCACAAATTGCGCATAGTATGGGCGTTAACCCAATTGCCATGATCCTACCAATGCAACAAGCTTCCCACATGGGTCGAGGTATGTCCCCCGTCGCGGGGGTTATTATTGCCGTATCAAGTGGGGCAAAACTGCAACCTTTTGATGTCGTGAAACGAACCGCTGTACCATTAATGGTTGGGTTTGTCGCGCACTGTGCAATTATTGGTATTTTTTATTAATCACGAAACTTATCAGTAATAACTATAAAAGCGGGGATATTTTCCCGCTTTTATTTTCATAACACAATATTAATGTTTACACTGGCATGAATCATCATGTTTCGTATCTGAGTCTATTGGGCAACAAGAGTTGATAGTTTTATTGATGATATCTGACAATGTATTTACTGTATTGATAATTAATGGCAAGTTGTCACACACCGCATCACAATTTAATAAACCTTTATCTGGTTTTACTGGTGGTGTTAAGCTGTCACACAATATTTCCTGTAAAACCAAGGAGAAATTTGCAATCCCTGTGGTGTAAATGTACGCACGTCCGTCGGTTTCTTTGGCTAACCGTTCGTACTCCCTCGTCACGTTATCTCTATCAGCAAGAGTCGGAAAACGATCTAGATTTGTTAGGCTATCATCCGGTGTACCTTGGTAGGTATACACCTTAATTCCTCTTTCTTGAGCGACAGATATGGCTTCATTATTTTTTGCAATTGCAGCACGAGTAAGAATTCCGCCGCCACCTTCCATCCCTTCATCACCCAACACAAAAATAGCCCTACGCGCATCATCACGCCAATCAAAATGTTTACTAATATCAATAACCGCGCGACATAAATCTTCTTTATTTCCAGCATGATCTCGCCCATCGGATTCTTTAAACGGTAATCTTGCTTGTAGATCCCTTTCGTTCGCTCCGACCTTAATTAAATATTCACTGGCAGATTGATCAAACTTAGTGTTTGCCCAAGTCCCTTCAATACCTAAAAATGTGGCACGAAGATGCGATGGACATTTTGCTGATGCCGCTTCAATCGTCGCATCAATCTGTTTACTTAAATCCCCTGCTTCATCAGCCATTGAACCACTGGTATCGATAACAACAACTAAATCTAACGCAATTTGCCCGTTCCCAGTGATTATCTGAGATGTATTCATTACCCCTAATGAGTTTGATAATAAACCATGATAAGCCGAAAGGCTGGCTTGATTTGTATCTACCTGTTCATTTGTCTTTTTTTTATCCATCGTATATTCCTTTTATTTATTCCTATTAAATAATTTGAAAGTGATTTTTGTATTATTATTTTTATTACCGTTTAATTTTTAACCCGGAAAATTATTATTACGTTTTTTCACTGGCCGATATATTTTAAAAATAGAAATACGTATTACATATTCAGATAAATTTAAGAAATAAAAGGATTTATTGATGAATTCAAATTAGAAAAATAAAAATCAATTTATCATTTTATTAGATATAAAAAAGCCAGTACCTTTCGGTACTGGCTTCTGTCAGGAATTTTGCAGTGAAATCAGAAATTAGTTCTGGTTGTCGCTGCTGAAACCTGCATTTAACAGCTCAGCTAAGTTCGCTGTTGCTTCATCTGCACTGACTTGTGGTGCATCCACAACATCGTTCAGATGACGGCGGCGGATACGGTCTTGGTGATACGCAAAACCAGTACCTGCTGGGATCAGACGTCCAACAATTACGTTTTCTTTCAGACCGCGCAGTTCATCACGTTTACCTGCAACTGCTGCTTCAGTCAGTACGCGTGTTGTTTCTTGGAACGATGCTGCTGAGATAAAGGATTCTGTTGCCAGAGATGCCTTCGTAATACCCAACAGGTCGCGAGCAAAGTTCGCTGGAATTTTGCCTTCTTGTTCCAGTTTACGGTTAGAAACTTTAACACGTGAGTACTCGACTTGTTCACCTTCGAGGAATTCAGAACTTCCTGCATCCGCGATAGTGACTTTACGCAGCATCTGACGAACGATAACTTCAATGTGTTTATCGTTAATCTTAACGCCTTGTAAGCGGTAAACTTCCTGAACCTCGTTAGTAATATAACGCGTAACAGCATGGACACCACGCAGACGCAGAATATCGTGTGGAGATTCTGGACCATCGGAAACCACGTCACCGCGTTCAACGATCTCACCTTCGAACACGTTGAGCTGACGCCATTTAGGGATCATCTCTTCGTACGGATCGCTACCATCTAATGGTGTGATAACCAGACGACGCTTCCCTTTGGTTTCTTTACCAAACGAGATAATACCGCTGATTTCAGCCAAGATTGCAGGCTCTTTCGGACGACGTGCTTCGAACAAGTCAGCTACGCGTGGCAGACCACCCGTGATATCTTTAGTACCCACAGATTCTTGTGGAATACGCGCTAAGGTATCACCGACATTGATTGCGATGCCATCATCTAACTGAACAATTGCTTTACCCGGTAAGAAGTACTGAGCAGGCATGTCTGTGTTAGGTATAAGAACGTCGTTACCATTTGCGTCAATAACACGTAAAGCAGGACGTAGGTCTTTACCACCACTGGTACGTTCCGCAGTATCCAGAACAACGATTGAAGACAGACCAGTTAATTCATCAGTCTGACGCGTCATTGTTTGACCATCAAGCATGTCAGAGAAGCTGATGAAACCAGAAACTTCACTGACGACTGGCATGGTATGTGGATCCCAGTTCGCAACAGTTTCACCGCCCGTTACTGCATCGCCATCGCCTTTCGTCAAGTGCGCACCGTAAGGGACTTTATAGCTTTCTTTAGTACGACCGAATTCGTCAATCAGACGCAGCTCTGTATTACGTGAAGTAATAACCAGTTTACCTTCTGAGTTCGTAACGAATTTTGCGTTAACCAGTTTCAGAGTACCTGTGTTACGGACTTGAATGCTAGATTCTGCCGCCGCACGAGATGCCGCACCCCCGATGTGGAACGTACGCATCGTTAACTGTGTACCCGGCTCACCGATTGACTGTGCCGCGATAACCCCGATAGCTTCACCTTTGTTGATGATGTGACCACGAGCAAGGTCACGACCATAACAGTGAGCACACACACCGAAGTCAGTTTCACAACTTACAACTGAACGAACTTTAACGCTGTCGACTGAGTTAGCTTCTAACAGGTCACACAGTTTTTCGTGCAGTAATGTATTACGTGGAACTAGAATGTCCGCAGTTCCTGGGATCAGGATATCTTCTGCAGTCACACGACCCAGTACACGTTCACGCAGTGGTTCTTTAACGTCGCCACCCTCGATAACCGGAGTCATCAGGATACCTTCGTGAGTTCCACAGTCGTCTTCAGTTACCACCAAGTCCTGCGCAACGTCAACTAAACGACGAGTCAGATAACCGGAGTTCGCTGTTTTCAATGCGGTATCGGCAAGACCTTTACGCGCACCGTGCGTAGAAATAAAGTACTGGAGAACGTTCAGACCTTCACGGAAGTTTGCCGTGATTGGTGTCTCGATGATTGAGCCATCTGGCTTAGCCATCAGACCACGCATACCGGCTAGCTGACGAATCTGAGCTGCAGAACCACGAGCACCGGAGTCGGCCATCATAAAGATACTGTTGAAAGAAACTTGTTGTTCTTCGACGCCATCACGGTTAATAACCGCTTCAGTCGATAAGTTTTCCATCATCGCTTTAGCAACACGTTCGTTTGCCGCTGCCCAGATATCGATAACTTTGTTGTAACGTTCGCCTGCTGTAACCAGACCAGACTGGAACTGTTCCTGAATTTCTGCAACTTCAGCTTCTGCTTCGGCGATAATTCCAGCTTTTTTCTCTGGAATAACCATATCATCGATACCAACTGATGCACCAGAACGTGCCGCATAGGCAAAACCGGTATACATGATTTGGTCAGCAAAAATAACAGTAGGCTTCAGGCCCAGAACACGGTAACAGGTGTTCAGCATTTTAGAGATCGCTTTTTTACCTAACGCTTGGTTAACCAATTCGTAAGGCAGACCTTTCGGTACGATCATCCATAAAATTGCACGACCAACAGTAGTGTCAACTAAGCCCGTGTTGATTGTGATGTTACCTTCCGAATCTTTTACTTCTTCAGTGATACGGACTTTAACGCGGGCATGCAGTGACGCATGACCTGAACGGTAAACACGCTCAGCTTCTTTAGGACCGGCTAATACCATGCCCTCGCCTTTCGCGTTTACGCAGTCACGTGTCATGTAGTAAAGACCCAATACAACGTCCTGTGAAGGAACGATGATAGGCTCACCACTTGCAGGTGACAGGATGTTGTTGGTTGACATCATCAACGCACGTGCTTCTAACTGAGCTTCCAGAGTCAGAGGAACGTGTACCGCCATTTGGTCTCCATCGAAGTCGGCGTTATATGCCGCACAAACGAGTGGGTGCAATTGGATAGCTTTACCTTCGATAAGAATAGGTTCGAAAGCTTGGATACCCAGACGGTGAAGTGTTGGTGCACGGTTCAGCATAACTGGGTGTTCACGGATAACTTCATCCAAGATATCCCAAACAACCGCTTCTTCGCGCTCAACCATTTTCTTCGCAGCTTTAATGGTTGTTGCCAGACCACGTAATTCTAATTTGCCATAGATAAATGGTTTGAATAACTCAAGAGCCATTTTCTTAGGCAGACCGCACTGATGCAGACGCAGGTATGGACCTACGGTGATAACAGAACGACCTGAGTAGTCAACACGCTTACCAAGTAAGTTCTGACGGAAACGACCTTGTTTACCTTTGATCATATCAGCCAAAGATTTCAGAGGACGTTTGTTAGAACCTGTGATTGCGCGACCACGACGACCGTTATCTAACAGGGCGTCAACCGCTTCTTGCAACATACGTTTTTCGTTACGTACGATGATGTCTGGCGCAGCCAGATCCAGGAGGCGTTTCAGACGGTTATTACGGTTGATTACGCGACGATACAGATCGTTTAGATCTGATGTTGCGAAACGACCACCATCGAGTGGAACTAATGGGCGCAGATCCGGTGGTAATACAGGTAATACGTTTAAGATCATCCACTCTGGTTTGTTACCAGATTGGATAAATGCTTCTAGCAGTTTGATACGCTTAGTCAGCTTCTTACGCTTAGTTTCAGAGTTAGTTTCGTTTAACTCTTCGCGCAGCGTTTCACACTCGTTCTCAAGATCGAGGTTTTTCAGCAGGCCTTGGATTGCTTCCGCACCCATTTTCGCATCAAATTCGTCACCGAACTCTTCCAGCGCATCTAAGTATTGCTCTTCTGTCAGAATCTGTGCACGCTCAAGGCTAGTCATACCGCCTTCAACAACGACATATGATTCAAAGTACAGAACGCGTTCGATATCACGCAGTGGCATATCAAGCAGCAAACCGATACGGGATGGCAGTGATTTTAAGAACCAAATGTGTGCAGTCGGAGATGCAAGTTCAATGTGACCCATGCGCTCACGACGAACTTTGGTCTGTGTAACTTCAACGCCACACTTCTCACAAATCACACCACGGTGTTTTAAACGTTTGTACTTACCGCACAGACATTCGTAGTCTTTTACTGGCCCGAAAATACGCGCACAGAAAAGACCGTCACGCTCAGGTTTGAACGTACGGTAGTTAATGGTTTCTGGCTTTTTAACTTCACCGAATGACCATGAACGGATCATATCAGGTGATGCCAGAGCAATCTTGATAGCATCAAACTCTTCGGTCTTGGTTTGCGCTTTCAGAAACTTTATTAAGTCTTTCACAAAATGCTCCTGTCGGAGTTAGACCTGTCAGGTGAGTGTTCAAAGACACTCTCCCCAAATCCCAGTGCTTACATGTGCCGGAAAGCAAGCTTTCCGGCATAAAACGAATTACTCGTCTTCCAGCTCGATGTTGATACCCAGTGAGCGGATTTCTTTCAGTAATACGTTGAAAGATTCCGGCATACCAGGTTCCATCTGATGGCTGCCATCGACGATGTTTTTATACATCTTCGTACGGCCGTTAACGTCATCCGATTTAACTGTAAGCATTTCTTGAAGAGTATAGGCTGCACCGTATGCTTCCAGTGCCCACACTTCCATCTCCCCGAAACGCTGACCACCGAACTGCGCTTTACCACCCAGCGGTTGCTGAGTAACCAAGCTATAAGAACCTGTTGAACGGGCGTGCATCTTATCGTCAACCAAGTGGTTCAGTTTCAGCATATACATGTAGCCAACAGTTACTTGGCGCTCAAAGCGCTCGCCAGTACGACCATCGAATAATGTAATCTGACCTGAAGTTGGCAGACCACCCAATTTCAGCAGTTCTTTGATTTCTTTCTCTTTCGCACCATCAAATACTGGTGTTGCAATTGGCATACCTTTTTTCAGGTTCTCAGCCAAACGCATAACTTCTTCGTCAGAGAAAGTGTTCAAGTCAACTTTCTGGCGTGGATCATCACCTAAATCGTATGCTTTTTGGATAAACTCACGCAGTTTGGCAACTTCTTCTTGCTGTTTAAGCATAGCATTGATTTTCTCACCAATACCTTTCGCTGCCATCCCTAAGTGAGTTTCCAAAATCTGACCGATGTTCATACGTGATGGTACGCCCAGCGGGTTCAGAACGATATCAACTGGGTTACCGTTTTCATCGTAAGGCATGTCTTCAACTGGGTTGATTTTTGAGATAACACCTTTGTTACCATGGCGACCCGCCATTTTATCACCCGGTTGGATCTGACGTTTAACAGCCAGATAAACCTTAACAATTTTCAGTACACCCGGTGCTAAGTCATCACCTTGAGTAATTTTACGACGTTTTGCATCGAGTTTTTTCTCGAACTCAGATTTCAGTTCGTCATACTGTTCAGCTAATTGCTCTAACTGGTTTTGCTTCTCTTCGTCAGCTAAAGATAACTCTAACCAACGGTCGCGAGGCAGTTTGTCCAGTTTTTCAGCTTCAATTCCGCCGTTAACCAGTACAGAACGGATACGAGCAAACAGACCTGCTTCGAAAATACGCAGCTCTTCTGTTAAGTCTTTCTTCGCATCACGTAACTGAGTTTCTTCGATCTCTAATGCACGTTTGTCTTTCTCTACACCGTCACGGGTAAATACTTGTACGTCAATAACCGTACCAGATACACCGTTAGGAACACGTAAAGAAGAGTCTTTAACGTCTGATGCTTTTTCACCAAAGATAGCACGTAACAGTTTCTCTTCTGGCGTCAGCTGAGTTTCACCTTTAGGTGTCACTTTACCAACCAGAATATCGCCGCCTTTCACTTCCGCACCAATATACACGATACCGGATTCATCAAGTTTAGACAGTGCAGCTTCACCGACGTTTGGAATATCTGCAGTGATTTCTTCAGGCCCTAATTTAGTGTCACGAGACACACAAGAGAGCTCTTGAATATGAATAGTTGTAAAACGGTCTTCTTGAACAACACGCTCAGAAACTAAGATGGAGTCTTCGAAGTTATAACCATTCCATGGCATGAATGCCACGCGCATGTTTTGACCAAGTGCTAATTCACCGAGGTCTGTTGAAGGACCATCCGCTAACACGTCACCACGTTCAACTGGCTCACCTAAAGATACACAAGGCATCTGGCTAATACAGGTGTTCTGGTTAGAACGGGTATATTTAGTCAGGTTATAAATATCGATTCCAGCTTCGCCTGGGTACATCTCATCTTCGTTAACTTTGATAACGATACGAGAAGCATCAACGTACTGAACCGAACCACCACGTCTTGCAACAGCAGTAACACCAGAGTCAACCGCTACTGCACGCTCCATACCTGTACCAACTAATGGTTTGTCAGCACGCAGAGTAGGAACCGCTTGACGTTGCATGTTTGCACCCATCAATGCACGGTTGGCGTCATCGTGTTCAAGGAATGGGATCAGGGACGCACCAACAGAAACAACCTGTTGAGTCGAAACGTCCATATATTCAACCTGTTCACGGCTGAATAAGCTTGATTCACCTTTGTTACGACACGTAATCAGTTCTTCAACAAAGCTACCATCATCACCTAAAACGGTGTTCGCCTGAGCAATGATGAAGTTACCTTCTTCAATTGCAGACAGATAATGGATTTCGTCTGTCACTAAGCCATCACGTACTAAACGGTATGGGGTTTCTAAGAAACCGTACTCATTGGTCTGTGCATAAACAGATAATGAGTTGATCAGACCGATGTTTGGACCTTCAGGCGTTTCGATTGGACAGACACGACCGTAGTGAGTTGGGTGAACGTCACGTACTTCGAAGCCCGCACGCTCACGAGTCAAACCACCTGGGCCTAACGCAGAGATACGACGTTTGTGCGTAATTTCAGACAACGGGTTGTTCTGGTCCATAAATTGAGACAGCTGGCTGGAACCAAAGAACTCTTTAACTGCGGCTGAAATTGGTTTCGCATTGATCATATCTTGTGGCATTAATGCATCGAGGTCGCCCAGAGAAAGACGCTCTTTCACTGCACGCTCAACACGAACCAGACCGACACGGAATTGGTTCTCTGCCATTTCACCAACAGAACGAATACGACGGTTACCTAAGTGGTCGATATCATCCACTTCGCCTTTACCGTTACGGATATCGATGAGTTTACGCATAACATCAATGATGTCTTCTTCACTCAGGATACCTGAACCTTCGATTTCTTCACGGTTCAGTGAACGGTTGAACTTCATGCGACCTACCGCAGACAAGTCGTAACGATCTTCAGAGAAGAACAGGTTCTCGAACAAGTTTTCTGCAGCTTCACGGGTTGGTGGCTCACCAGGACGCATCATGCGGTAGATTTCTACCAATGCACTCAGACGGTCGTTAGTTGGGTCGACACGAACGGTTTCAGAAATGTAAGCACCGTGGTCTAAGTCATTGGTAAACAATGTTTCGATTGTTTTATGACCAGACTGACTCAGACGTGCCAACATATCTAAAGAAAGTTCCATGTTCGCTGCACAAATCAGCTCACCGGTGCTTTCATCAATATAGTCTCTAGCAACAACTTTACCTGCGATATATTCAACAGGAACTTCGATGCTATTGACTTCTTCTTTCTCTAACTGACGAATGTGACGTGCAGTGATACGGCGGCCTTTTTCTACATAGACTTTACCGTTCGCTTCGATATCAAACGAAGCAGTTTCACCACGTAAACGCTCAGGAACCAGCGTCATCATCAGTTTATTATCACGGATTTGGAATACTGTTTTTTCGAAGAACAGATTTAAGATTTCTTCGGTGTTGTAATCCATTGCACGCAGAATAATGGTCGCAGGTAATTTACGGCGACGGTCAATACGTACAAACAGGTTATCTTTCGGGTCGAATTCGAAATCAAGCCATGAACCACGGTAAGGGATAATACGTGCGTTATATAGCACTTTACCTGAAGAGTGTGTTTTACCTTTATCGCTGTCAAAGAATACACCTGGACTACGGTGTAACTGAGAAACGATAACACGCTCAGTACCGTTGATAACGAAAGTTCCGTTTTCAGTCATGAGTGGAATTTCACCCATGTAAACTTCTTGTTCTTTGATGTCTTTAACAGTTCCTTCCGGTGCTTCACGCTCATAAACGATGAGACGTAATTTCACACGTAAAGGCGCAGAGTAAGTTACACCGCGAATTTGACATTCTTTAACATCAAAAACAGGCTCGCCTAAACGATAGCTGACATATTGTAATTCAGCATTACCGCTGTAGCTCTGAATTGGAAACACAGAACGGAAAGCTGCTTCCAGCCCATTCTGGCCATCTGGATCTTGCTCGATAAACTTCTGGAACGAGTCAAGTTGGATAGAAAGGAGATAAGGTATGTCCAAAACTTGTGGACGCTTACCAAAGTCCTTACGGATACGTTTTTTCTCGGTATAGGAGTAAACCATAGGTTTCCTCAGCTCGTTGATCAGTGACCCAAGTGGTTAGCTCTTAGTTTAAGAGACTGAACCGCAACGCGTTTTTATATAAGAAATGGAAAATGAATACTTTCCTTAATACTCATTGCTATTACTCTTAAATCATTTCATTGCGTTGCCATTGCTACCGAGCTACCCGAGCGGGTCGTAGCGAAGAACACAGTATATTAAGTCGTCAATAGAAAGAAGTATTGGAGGGTTGTTGTTAACATTAAAACTGCGTGAAAAGCTGTTAACACCCATCACGCCTTACAGCGCAAAAAGGCTGGTGATTAAAAAATCACCAGCCGTCAGCCTAATTAGATCAGGCTGCGTTCTTGAAGTTGAACTTATTTAAGTTCAACAGAAGCGCCTGCTTCTTCAAGAGATTTTTTCAGAGCTTCAGCTTCGTCTTTGCTTGCAGCTTCTTTAATAGTAGCTGGAGCAGATTCTACCATGTCTTTAGCTTCTTTCAGGCCAAGACCGGTTGCACCACGAACTGCTTTGATAACTGCAACTTTGTTACCGCCAACAGCTGACAGTACAACGTCGAATTCAGTTTTTTCTTCAGCAGCTTCAGCTGGGCCCGCAGCAACAGCAACAGCTGCAGCAGCAGAAACGCCGAATTTTTCTTCCATCATAGTAATCAGTTCAACAACGTCCATTACAGACATTTCTGCAACTGCATCAAGGATTTGGTCTTTAGTGATAGACATAACAAGTGTTCCTAAAATTCAGAAATAGTTTATACGTTAAAAAGCAACGAAGGAAAGGGCTTATGCAGCTTCTTTCTGATCGCGCAGAGCAGCCAGAGTACGAACCAATTTGCCTGCAGCGGCTTCTTTCATGGTTGACATCAGGCGTGCGATTGCTTCATCGTAAGTTGGGAGAGTTGCCAGACGATCGATATCTTTCGCTTGGATTAACTCACCTTCAAAGGCCGCAGCTTTAATCTCAAATGCTGGATTCGCTTTCGCGAACTCTTTGAACAGACGAGCGCCAGCGCCCGGGTGTTCGTTAGAGAAAGCAATTAAGGTTGGACCGACAAACACGTCTTTCAGTACGTCATAAGAAGTACCTTCAACAGCACGGCGGATCAGTGTGTTACGAACAACACGGATATAAACGCCAGCTTCGCGACCTGCTTTACGCAGTTCAGTCATTTTTGCTACAGTTACGCCGCGTGAATCAGCAACAACTGCAGAAAGCGCGCCTTTGGCTACTTCGCTGACTTCAGCAACAATCGCTTGTTTGTCTTGAAGATTTAGTGCCATTAGCTTCTTGCTCCTGGATTAACCGGGAAACCCCGGGACTCACATCACTCAAACACAACATTATGTAAGAGCGCTAAAACACGGTGAGCAGAATAGAAATCCAGAATTAAATTCTAGGTATCTCTGTCACCGTCTACGCAGGTAAATTAAGCAGCGGTTAGACTACACCTGCGGTCTTGGACGGGGTCTGGAAAGGCCAGACTCCATACCGAAATTTGTGGTTTGTTGAGTATATTGCTATACCCAACAAACTCAAGGCGTCAAATTTTATACAAATTTGACGCAAAGGTAAAGCCTAATTACCAATTAGCCGAAGCTATAGCAATTAAACTGTCGCTGACAGACCAGCTTGGTCAACAGCAACACCTGCACCCATAGTGGTAGACAGGCTAACTTTCTTGATGAAAACACCTTTAGCAGAAGCTGGTTTTGCTTTTTTCAGCGCGATCAGCAGTGCTTCTAAGTTTTCTTTCAGTTTGTTAGTGTCGAAATCAACTTTACCGATAGTGGTGTGGATGATTCCGTTTTTGTCATTACGGTAACGAACCTGACCTGCTTTAGCATTGTTAACTGCTTCAGCAACGTTTGGAGTTACAGTACCAACTTTCGGGTTTGGCATCAGACCACGTGGGCCCAGAACTTGACCTAATTGGCCAACAACGCGCATTGCATCTGGAGAAGCAATAACAACGTCAAAGTCCATTTCACCAGCTTTGATTTTATCAGCCAGATCTTCCATACCTACCAGTTCAGCGCCTGCAGCTTTAGCAGCTTCAGCGTTTGCGCCTTGTGCGAACACAGCAACGCGAACTGAACGGCCAGTACCGTGTGGCAGTACAGTTGCACCGCGAACGTTTTGGTCAGATTTACGAGCATCGATGCCCAGGTTGATAGCTACGTCAACGCTTTCTACGAATTTAGCAGTTGCTAATTCTTTCAGCAGTGCAACGGCTTCGTTGATGTCGTACTGTTTAGTTGCATCAACTTTTTCACGGATATTGCGCATGCGCTTAGTCAGTTTAGCCATTGTCTTAGTCCTCCACTACCAGGCCCATGGAACGAGCAGTACCTTCAATTGAACGCATCATTGCGTCAACATCAGCACCAGTCATGTCCGCAGCTTTAGTTTCAGCGATTTCGCGAATCTGAGCAGAGGTCACTTTACCAACTTTATCTTTGTTAGGCTTGCCTGAACCAGACTTAACGCCAGCTGCTTTTTTCAGCAGAACTGCTGCAGGTGGAGTTTTGGTAACGAAAGTGAAAGAACGGTCTGCGTAAACAGTAATAACAACAGGAATTGGTAAACCTTTTTCCAGGCTGTCTGTTTTTGCGTTGAACGCTTTACAGAATTCCATGATGTTAACACCTTGTTGACCCAGAGCTGGACCAACTGGTGGACTTGGGTTCGCCATACCAGCTGCAACTTGCAGCTTAACGTAGGCTTGAACTTTCTTAGCCATGATATTTCCTCTAGATGGGTGATAGCGCCTTACAGTTTGCAAGGCTCCCCGTTACATTAAACATGTCCCGCACATTAATTTGCGCCGAACATAAAAACAAAAGGCGCGAAATTGTAGTCAAATTTCACGCCTTTTGCAAGTCAGTTTTGTCGCTTAGATTAGGCTTTTTCTACCTGACCAAAATCCAATTCGACTGGAGTTGCGCGACCGAAGATAGAAACAGAGACTTTTAAGCGGCTCTTTTCATAGTCAATTTCTTCAACAACACCGTTAAAGTCAGCAAATGGACCTTCGCTAACACGAACCATTTCACCTGGTTCAAACAGTGTTTTCGGACGTGGTTTATCACCAACTTGTTGTAAGCGGTTCATGATAGCGTCAACTTCTTTATCGCTAATTGGCGCTGGACGATCTGACGTTCCGCCAATGAACCCCATTACACGCGGTACACTACGCACTAAGTGCCAAGAGTCATCGTTCATGACCATTTGGACCAAGACATAGCCTGGGAAGAATTTACGTTCACTCTTACGGCGCTGACCGCTACGGATTTCAACAACTTCTTCTGTTGGAACCATAACTTCGCCAAAAGAATCTTCCATAGCATGTAATTTGATATGTTCACGTAAAGATTGTGCTACGCGACCTTCAAAACCAGAGAATGCCTGAATGACATACCAGCGCTTTTTAGGTGAATCGGACATTTAGAATAACCTCAGGCTTGTAATAAATGAAACTAAACGCACCAGGATACCATCTAGTCCCCACAGTATTAAAGACATTACAGCCGTTACTGCAGCAACAATTAAAGTAGTTTGCAATGTTTCCTGGCGAGTAGGCCAAATGACTTTTCTCATCTCGACGCGAGCTTCGCGTGCAAACGCCAGTGTTGCTTTACCTTTTGTAGTCCATAAAGCGACAGCACCTGCAATAGCGACAACAGCCACAACTGCAAATGCACGCAGCGCGAGATTATATTGACGGAAGTAATAATTGCCAACAATAGCAATTATTAATAAGGCACAGACAATGACCCACTTGAAGATGTCTGCACTGCGTCCACTTCCTTGAGCTTCGCTATTCGCACTCATAATTCAACCTGTTACCATGAAGTATGTACATAGCCTGCTTGCTTACAAAGGTAAAACAACCAAGCCAAACCAATAGAATATGCCAACATATCCCTCAATTACTACAAACTAAGCCTGCAAAATTTAATAGGGATATCAATAACATCACCTGCGATCTAAAAGTAATTAGCCTTGTTAATGGAGGTAATTAGCGTTATTCGTTCTGCAAACACAACAAGTTGCAGCAACATTTTATTTCGCAAGTACTACTTGTACGTCAGTACTATCACTTTACAAGTGCTACCCATTTCACAAGTGCTATTCCATTTTGCAGGAATTTCAGCATGCTCAGCAAATTTTTTAACTACACCAAATAAGAAAATAACATTCTTTTTGTGGCAGCGGTAAAATATACCATATCTTCCGAGCAAAACCTTAATAAATCTCATATAACTGCGCAAAGGAGTCCGCACAGTTATCAATTCGTTGTTTCAGAGCCTATCTCACCAATAATTATACAAATGATTGATGAGATAGGTTCTTAATTTTGCAACGTCTGAATTTTGCAATGTATAAAAAGGACGTCTATTAGACGCCCTTTTTTACTAAGTGGTTCTTTCTTATTCAGAAAGAGC
>NZ_JAMPQO010000036.1:0-52917 GCF_028482485.1 Providencia sp. PROV116
AAGTTATTTGGTGGGTGGCCAACTTCTCAATCTCCTAATTCTTTTAGGCTCAATTCCCTTTCTTACTTCATGAACCGATGAGATTTCTTTTCGACTTTCTTAACTTGCTTCAGTTTCATCCCTATTTGCAGGGCCATTAATCATGAATATAACCACCGTCAATGGAAGCTCACGAGATAAAGTAGTGAGTAACAGCTCACAAATTGTTTGGTGTGGAGCGAAGCTTTAGTAAAACCCATGGATATCGTGGGTTAGTTATTTACCTATCCCCGCGATGAATGGAATTGCTTGAGCCAAAGTAGTAAGTAACAGCTCACCTCTATTTGGTTAGAAAAGGAGTATGGGGTGATAAAGAACCTAGATATAAAGCGATGGAGAAATAAGAAGTGTAGTTGTAGTTGGGAAAAATTAAATTGTATCTTCAATGTATTTAGAGGGTGAATGCTAATTAGAGATACAAAGTAGTGAGTAACAGCTCACATATTGTTGATGTGGCTGGAATTTTTAAATAAAATCAAATGGATATGATGATTTTGATGTTTTCCTATTGCCACGATGAATTGGATTGCTTGAGCAAAAGTAGTGAGTAACAACTCCGATTTCATATTTGTAATGGAAATTAAATCATCACCATAACTTGGTCGGTGGTATAGAAGCTAACCTGATAGGCTAATCAAATAACGGTATCTTAGATATAATTTATCGAAAAATTTAAATAGCTTATGGTAAATAAAAATAGTAGTCACTAATACAATATATTGAAAATAAAAAGATTAATGGTTGTATATAATCATTAGAAATAAGCTATAAGTTACAGTGCTTGAAATTATTTCATTTAACCTTGAAACGCTCGACAAGATGAAAAACATTGGTTAGATTATTTAGCATTCTAGAAGTCTAAACGTATAAACAGATAAAAGGGGATGAATGATGCCTATTCGTTTACCAGATGAATTACCGGCAGTTAATTTCTTGAGAGAAGAAAATGTTTTTGTTATGACAACAACAAGAGCAAGTCATCAGGAGATCCGTCCCTTGAAAGTATTAATACTCAATTTGATGCCAAAAAAAATAGAAACTGAAAATCAGTTTCTCCGTTTATTGTCAAACACACCATTACAGGTTGATATTCAACTATTACGAATTGATCAACGAGAATCAAAAAATACTCCAACAAAGCACTTGGATACTTTTTATTGTGATTTTGAAGAGATACAGGATCAAAATTTTGATGGGTTAATTGTAACGGGAGCTCCGTTAGGCCTAGTTGAGTTTAATGACGTATTATACTGGCAGCAAATAGAAAAGGTGATAGCTTGGGCGAAGCAACATGTGACATCAACCCTTTTTGTGTGTTGGGCTGTACAAGCGGCTTTAAAGGTATTGTATGACTTACCAAAATGGACAAGAGAAGAAAAATTATCAGGTATTTATCAGCATGATACGTTAGAGCCGTACGCTTTATTAACTAGAGGGTTTGATGGCTCATTTTATGCGCCTCACTCTCGATACGCTGATTTTCCTGAAGATCTTATCCGACAGCATACTGACTTGGAAATTTTAGCGAGCTCACAGGAGGCTGGTGCTTATTTGTTTGGGTCAAAAGACAAACGCTTAGCATTTGTGACAGGCCATCCTGAATATGATGGAGATACTCTTGCACAAGAATATTGGCGTGATCTAGATGCTGGTATTTCTCCTCAGATCCCATGCAATTATTTCAAAAATGATGATCCCAGCAACCCTCCGATTGTAAGTTGGCGTAGTCATGGGCACTTGTTGTTCTCAAATTGGCTGAATTATTATGTGTACCAGATCACACCTTTTGATCTTACGAATATGGAACCAACGTTAGATTAAAAAAAGAAATATAAATTTAAGAATTACAATAAAATAAGCTTTTTAACTGGTTATACCAGTTTAAATCAAGCTTATATAGTAAAAAGTTGAGCCACAGTTAGTCTGAAAGCAGCTATTTTTAGCTGCTTTTTTTTGTTTCCAAAGAAAAATTTTAAAAATACAGTTTTCTATAATTAGTTGATTTAATGACTATTTAACATTTTAATCTAGTTAAAGGAATGGGTAATCAATTTATAAGTTTATTAAAAATTCATATTTATCAATACACTAAAGTTCTATTTAAATAAAATGGAAATCGTTTTTGATTTATTACTATTTTGATCTTATGCTTAATTCATAGTCAACGATGAATGAGGGGTTGGTCGATGGAGCAGCAATTATCTATATCGGAATTAACATTCACAAAGAATATTAAACAGCTTGATGATCAAGTGTTACGTATTGATTCTATTGAATTTCTTTCTAGATTGGTTGAAAAGTTTCTTCCTCATAGAGAAAAACTATTAAAAGATAGAGTACTTAGACAGCAAAAGATAGATGCAGGTTCTTTACCTGATTTTATTTCGGAATTTGATTCCATAAAAAAATCAGATTGGAAAATACAAGGTATTCCTGAGGATTTACAAGATCGCCGTGTCGAAATTACGGGGCCGGTTGAACGTAAAATGGTTATTAATGCTTTGAATGCCAATGTAAAAGTATTTATGGCAGATTTTGAAGATTCCCTCTCACCTTCATGGGAAAAATTGATCGATGGACAAGTCAATTTAAGGGATGCAGTTCGCGGTGACATTTCTTATACCAATGAAAATGGAAAAGTCTACCAATTAAAATCAAACCCTGCTGTTTTGATTGCGCGTGTTCGTGGTCTTCATTTAGATGAAAAACACGTTTTATCAGGAGATAAACCGATTCCTGGTGGGCTATTTGATTTCGCTATTTACTTTTTTAATAACTACCAAGCGTTATTAGAAAAAGGAAGTGGCCCTTATTTTTACATCCCAAAACTTGAGTCTTGGCAAGAAGCTAAATGGTGGAGCGATGTCTTTAGTATGGCAGAGGATCTAGTGGGTATACCTCGGGGAACGATTAAAGCCACCGTGCTGATTGAAACATTACCCGCAGTGTTCCAAATGGATGAAATCTTGTATCACATGCGTCACCACATCGTGGGGCTGAATTGTGGGCGCTGGGACTACATATTCAGTTATATCAAAACACTGAAAGAGCATACAGACCGAGTATTGCCTGACCGCCAAGTTGTCACAATGACACAATCATTTTTAAGTGCTTATTCGCGCTTATTAATTAAAACGTGCCATCGCCGTGGCGCATTTGCGATGGGAGGAATGTCTGCTTTTATACCGAGCAAAGATCCTCAAGAAAATGAAACTATTTTAGCGAAAGTAAAAGCGGACAAAGAATTAGAAGCGAAAAATGGGCACGATGGCTCTTGGGTTGCACATCCGGGTTTAGCGGATACCGTTATGAATGTGTTTGATCAAGCACTTGGTCGGCACCAAAACCAGCTACATGTATCTCGTGATTTCGATGAAGAAATTACGGCTGACCAGCTATTAGAGCCTTGTGAGGGCGAACGAACCGAGGCGGGGATGCGGGCTAACATTCGTGTTGCAGTGCAATATATTGAATCATGGATTTCAGGGAATGGCTGTGTACCTATCTATGGTTTGATGGAAGATGCTGCGACAGCAGAAATTTCACGTACTTCAATTTGGCAATGGATCCGCCACGGTAAAACATTGTCTACCGGTGAAAAAGTCACTAAGGCATTATTTGAAGAAATGCTGGATGAAGAGTTACAGGTTATCCAAAAAGAACTTGGTGATAAGCGCTTTCAAAGCGGCCGCTTTCGTGAGGCTGCGGAATTAATGAGGCGCATTACAACGCAGGATGAGCTGATAGAATTCCTAACTATCCCCGGATACCAATTATTAGATTAAGCATAGTAAATAGAAAATTCGATAAACCCTACATATTCTTATAAAGGAAGTGGATCATGACTACATCGCGCTTAGAACAAATTGCCCAATTAGAAAGTGAATGGAAAAAACCACGTTGGAAAGGTATTACTCGCCCATATACTGCGGAAGAAGTAGTGAAATTACGTGGTTCTGTGAATATCGAACACTCTTTAGCACGCAAAGGTGCAGAACGCTTTTGGGAGCAATTACATGGTGGTTCAAAGAAAGGTTATGTAAATGCACTGGGAGCTTTAACCGGTGGGCAAGCATTACAACAAGCGAAAGCAGGTATTGAAGCTATTTATTTGTCAGGTTGGCAGGTAGCCGCGGATGCAAATACTTCATCAAGTATGTATCCAGACCAATCACTTTACCCTGTTGATTCAGTACCATCGGTCGTTAAGAAAATTAATAATACTTTCCGTCGTGCAGACCAAATTCAGTGGGCGAATGGTATTGGCCCTGACAACAAAGAGTATATTGATTATTTTTTACCTATTATCGCGGATGCGGAAGCTGGGTTTGGTGGCGTATTAAATGCCTTCGAGCTTATGAAAAATATGATAGAGGCAGGGGCTGCGGCTGTCCATTTCGAAGACCAATTAGCCGCGGTTAAGAAGTGTGGTCATATGGGCGGGAAAGTCCTTGTACCTACTCAAGAAGCGATTCAGAAACTGGTTGCTGCTCGTTTAGCGGCGGATGTTTCAGGTGTACCAACTATTTTGATTGCTAGGACTGATGCCGATGCAGCCGATCTTCTAACATCAGACTGCGATGCTTATGATGCGGCTTTTGTTACTGGAGAACGCACCTCTGAAGGTTTTTTCCGTACCAAAGCAGGAATTGAGCAAGCGATTAGCCGCGGGCTAGCTTATGCACCATATGCAGATCTTGTTTGGTGTGAAACGTCAAAACCTGACCTTGAAGCAGCAAGGCAGTTCGCTGAGGCTATTCATGCTAAATTTCCTGGTAAATTATTAGCTTATAACTGCTCTCCATCATTTAATTGGAAAAAGAATTTAGATGACAGCACGATCGCGCGTTTCCAAGATGAACTTTCAGCAATGGGCTATCGCTTCCAATTTATTACGCTAGCAGGTATTCACAGTATGTGGTTCAACATGTTTGATTTAGCCCACTCCTATGCACAAGGTGAAGGCATGAAGCATTATGTTGAAAAAGTTCAAGAATGTGAATTTGCCGCAATGAATAAGGGCTACACCTTCTCTTCGCATCAACAAGAGGTGGGAACAGGTTATTTTGATAAAGTAACAACCGTTATTCAAGGTGGTGCTTCATCAGTGACGGCTTTAACTGGGTCGACTGAAGAAGAGCAATTCTAGTTAGATTATTTTCCTTTTGATCGGTGTTTCTGGTGTCTTTGTTGGTTAGCTATATCTGTTAATTTTTCAGGCACGTTTAGTGCCTGTTTTTTATTCAAAATGAGTCTGTATTCTAATAGGAGTGGTTATGATATTGACGACAGAACAGATAATAGCGCAGACCATTTTACAAGGGTTTGATGCTCAATATGGTCGTTTTCTTGAAATAACCTCAGGTGCACAAGAACGGTTTGAACAAGCAGATTGGCATGCAATTCAGCATGCGATGAAAAGACGAATTCAACTGTATGACCACCATGTTGGCTTAGTTGTCGCTCAGCTACAGTTTATGGGGTTAGTTCAATCTTTAACACCAGATAAACTGGCACAGATAAAAAATATTTATAAAACCTTATTACCGGATTACCCAAGGTTTGAAATAGCGGAAAGCTTTTTTAATTCTGTTTACTGTCGGTTATTTCAGCATCGGGAGCTGACACAAGATAATTTATTTATTTTTACGTCTCAGCCTGCGAGACGCTTTTCTATTGCTCCTAGGCCTCTAGCTCGCGAATACTTTGTTAATAATAATTTAGATGAGTTATTGTTTACTATATTAAGTGGGTTACCGCTAAGGTTAAAATGGCGGAATTTAAATTTAGATATTCATTGTATTATCAATGTATTAAAAACAAAATTTTCCGATATTGAAAGCCAGAAAGTCAGCTTTCATATCGCAAATGAGCTATTTTATCGTAATAAGGCAGCTTGGCTGATTGGTAAAATTTATATTAATGATGAGGTCTATCCATTCTTACTTCCTATTCATCATGATGATTGTCAGCACATTTATATTGATACGTGTTTAACCGAGTTTGATGAAGCCAGTATTGTGTTTGGTTTCGCTCGTTCCTATTTTATGGTGTATGCTCCTTTTCCTGCAGCACTGGTTTTTTGGTTGAGGGAGATCTTACCCAGTAAGTCAATTGCTGAATTATATATGGCAATTGGTTGTCAAAAGCATGGAAAAACAGAGTACTACAGAGAGTATCTCGCCTATATTAATTTTTCACGAGAGCAATTTACGGTTGCACCAGGTGTGAAAGGAATGGTGATGCTGGTTTTTACATCGCCTTCTTTCGATCGGGTTTTTAAAATTATTAAGGACCGATTTGCACCACAAAAACAGGTAACACGAGAACGGGTCTTAGAATGCTATCGTTTGGTTAAAGAGCACGATAGAGTTGGCCGTATGGCGGATACCCAAGAATTTGAAAATTTTGTGATTAGCAAATCCTCCATCAGTGATGAATTAATGGCGGAGTTATTGAAAGAGGCTCCATCTCAAATTGAAGATTTAGGTGATAACATATTGATTCGTCATCTGTATATGGAAAGAAAGATGATCCCATTGAATATTTATATGGATAATGCCTCTGATACACAATTGCATAATGCATTAAATGAATATGGCTGGGCGATTAAGCAATTAGCGGCTGCAAATATTTTTCCTGGAGATATGTTATTTAAAAACTTTGGAGTAACGCGTCATGGCCGTGTTGTTTTCTATGATTATGATGAAATCTGTTATATGACTGAAGTGAATTTTCGTAAAATTCCTGAGCCATTATACCCTGAGCAAGAGTTATCTGGTGAGCCATGGTATAGCATAGGGGAGCAAGATGTTTTCCCTGAAGAGTTTGCTTCTTTTATTTGCCAAAATGAGAAAATTCGTCATTACTTGCAACAATATCACGCAGATTTATTTTCAGCAGATTATTGGCAAAAGTTACAAAATAGGATTTTAGCGGGGCATGTAGAAGATGTTTATGCTTACCGTGAAGAATTACGTTTTTGTCATAATCTCAATGAGGTTGCATAATTATAATAGTATTCATTAAAGGCAGTTAAAAACGACCCAGCAAGGGACTGAGTCGTTTTTCGTGTCGTTATTTTTTTGCGCCTTGTACAGCCTCTTGTGCAAGTTGGGTGATTTTTTCGTAATTACCTGAATTCAAAGCCTCTTCAGGAACTAACCAAGAGCCGCCAATGCACAGAACACTATCTAGCTCTAAATAACTAAGGTAATTAGCGAGTGATATTCCACCCGTTGGGCAAAATTTGATTTGTGAGAAAGGGCCGGCAATAGCTTTTAGCGCCTTAACGCCACCGTTGGCTTCCGCTGGGAAAAATTTAAACTCTTTTAAGCCATATTGCATACCAAGCATAAGCTCAGAAACAGTTGAAATACCAGGGATTAAAGGAATATTTCCTTTGGTAGCGGCATTGAGTAATTCATCCGTTAAGCCAGGGCTAATTGCAAATTGTGCTCCCGCTTCAGTGACTTCAGCGAGTTGTTTTGCATTGATAACAGTACCCGCGCCAATAATCGCCTCAGGTACTTCTTTGGCAATGAGGCGAATAGCATCAATAGCACATTCAGTACGTAAAGTGACTTCTAAAACTTTAATGCCACCTTTGACTAGTGCTTTTGCAAGAGGAACCGCTTGTTCTAATTTTTTTATAACAATAACAGGGACGACAGGGCCTTGTTTTAATACGCTTTCAGCGGTTATTTTCCAATTATTCATTTTCTATTCCTATTCAATGAAAATAGATTAAAAATCAATGCTACAAGCGCCTTCTTCGGCACCTGATAAGTGTCTTCTTAACGCACCGAAAAGTTCCCTTCCACAACCACTACGTTCTGCAGTTAAATCAGCTTCAAAGGGTTGGCGCTTATTGAGTTCTTCTTCATCAACCAGTAATTGTAATTCCCCAGTCAATGCATTTACCCTAATGATATCGCCATTTTTTACTTTTGCTAATAGTCCGCCATTATAAGCTTCAGGTGTGACATGAATTGCGGATGGTACTTTGCCGGATGCACCGGATAAGCGACCATCAGTGACTAGCGCGACCTTGTAGCCTTTATCCATAAGGACACCAAGAAGTGGCATTAGCTTATGAAGCTCAGGCATACCATTTGCAGATGGTCCTTGGAAGCGGACAACGATGATACAATCTTTATTGAGTTCGCCAGCTTCAAAGTGCGCTGCGATCTCATTTTGGTTGTTAAATACGACTGCTGGAGCTTCAATGATTTGATTTTCTTCAGGAACTGCTGATGTTTTCATCACAGCGCGTCCTAAATTCCCTGAGAGTAATTTTGTACCGCCATGAGGTGAGAAAGGACGGTCTATTTCAGCAATAACTTCAGGATTGAATGAGGTTTTAGGGCCTTCTCGCCATCCTAGTTGACCATTATTTAGCCATGGTTCCATAGTATAACGTGCCAGCCCAAATCCTGAGACGGTATGGACATCATTATGCAATAAACCTTTTTGCAATAGCTGGTGGATAAGCAAAGCGACGCCACCTGCGGCTTGGAATTGGTTTATATCCGCTTGGCCATTAGGATAGATACGGCAAATAAGTGGAACAATGGCAGAAATATCGGAGAAATCATCCCAATTGATAATGATCCCCGCTGCTCTAGCTATCGCCACAAGATGCATAGTTAAGTTAGTTGAGCCGCCCGTTGCAAGTAATGCGACGATACCGTTGACAATCACTTTTTCGTTAACCAGTTGACCGATAGGTAAGTACTGACCTGATTGTTCAGTTAAACGCGTAATTTGTCGTGCGGCAGCTTCTGTTAATGCATCTCGTAGTGGAGAATCAGGTGGTACAAATGATGCGCCGGGGAGATGTAATCCCATCACTTCCATCATCATTTGATTTGAGTTGGCAGTACCATAAAAAGTACAAGTGCCGATACCATGATAAGACGCAGCTTCCGCTTCTAATAAGGCGAGTCTATCAACTTTGCCTTCAGCATACAGCTGGCGAATGCGAACCTTTTCTTTATTTGGTAAGCCTGTTGCCATTGGGCCTGCTGGGACAAATATCGCAGGAAGGTGGCCAAATGAAAGTGCGCCAAGCATTAAACCTGGAACAATTTTGTCGCAAATACCTAAATAGAGCGCACCATCAAACATATTATGGGATAAGCCAATGGCAGTTGACATTGCAATGACATCTCGACTTAGCATCGATAGCTCCATCCCATCTTGACCTTGTGTTACACCATCGCACATTGCGGGAACACCTGCAGCGACTTGGCCAATTGAGCCTGCTTCTAATAATGCTTTTTTGAGTTGTTCTGGGTACTTGTCATAGGGGCGATGCGCTGAAAGCATATCATTGTAGGAGTTGATGATAGCAATATCAGAGCGAGTCATGCTTTTAAGAATTTGTTTTTCTTCACTTTGGCATGCTGCAAAGCCATGGGCAAGGTTACCACAAGCGAGTGATGCTCGATGGACGGTCATACTACGAGCCTGCTCTATTTTTTTGAGATAAGCAGCTCGAGTCTTCACTGAACGAGAGATGATACGTTGAGTGATGCGATCAAGTTCTTTATTGATCACCGAAGGATTTGTCTCTTTAGAGGTGGTCACGCTCATGATAATTGCTCCATAGTGCAGTAAAAAGATGAATCAAACTGCAAGTCAATTTGGGTTGTGCCTATCGTTATTTACTCTAGTACTATAGCATCAATGTTACCGGTAACATTGTTCAATGAAAGCGAAGGCGTTGCAATATAGAAAATGAATATTCGAAGCTATCTGTGATCTGAATCAAATTTGTAATATGGTATGGATAGGGTAGGAAATAGGCAAATAAGCATGCTATAGTGGCTTTTTTGGTTATTTTATCATCAAAATTCAATTAGATAATTGTCGAAGATTAGGCTGTATTAATGAGAAGAATGGCAGAATGTTAAGGCTAGCTATAGCTGCATTTATATTGTTGTTGGCAAATTTTGTTAAGGCTGAGGTTGTTTTAGCTTCCGGGTCATATAACATTTTAACTGAAGTTTTTAATAAGCAAACTGAAATGCAATTACACAATGCCTCACAGGCAGAAAAAATTGATGTATTGACTCAACACTTTTTAGCCACACCTTACAATAAACAAACATTGAATATGAGCCCACTCTTAGCCGAAGAATTAGTGATTAATTTGAAAGAGATGGACTGTATGACATTCATAGAGTACATCGAGGCTTTTAAGCGTTCGAAAAACTATGAACAGTTTGTGTTAAATTTAACCAATATTAGATATATCAATCAAAATATCACCTTTAAACATCGTCGGCATTTTTTTTCTGATTGGGCGCAAGAACCTGAAGCTATTGTGGTAGATATTACCAGTGAAATAAGTTCACATGCTGTTAAGGTAAATAAACAACTTAATTTAAAATATCATGATCAGATATATATATCGGGATTGCCTATCAAGAATAGGTCAATTAACTATATTCCAGCTAAGTATGTGGATGATGATTTATTATTAAGATTAAAAACGGGGGATTACATTGGTATTTATTCAGGAAATAATGGGTTAGATGTGAGCCATGTTGGGGTTGTAATACGTAAAGGGAAGAAAACAATATTTAGAAATGCGTCCTCATTGCGTAGAAATTTTCAGGTCATTGATATTGAACTGAATAATTATTTAAAAGGGAAGGTCGGGATTGTTATTTTTAGACCTAAATCAGATTATTAGTCTGATTTTTGTGAATAGATTAATAATAAAATAAATTATAAATCTATTTTTTTGATATAAAAAATGAGTAAATCCAGTTTTTATGTATGTATAAATTTAACATATAAAGTGGAAATAATTTAATAATAAAAAACATATAATTATTTTTATTAGTTACTAATTATTACTAGTAACATTTAAAATGTAAAAATATATTAAATTATCGATTTGATAAAAATAAACATATAGGAATATAATTTTATTAAAAAAATGGAAAAACTTTTATAAAGCAATAGATTACTTTATAAATATTACTTGGTTCTTTTTCTTTTGTATATAAAAATGATGTTTGCCTATCAATCCTGTGCTTTTCGATTGCTTATAACTATTTTAAATAGTTATGATTAATTTTATAATGAATAATACTAGCTAAATTATTTTTCTTACTTAAATTTAGGAGATGGTTATGCATATAGCTAAAAAGAAAAATGTTTATGCATTATTAGGTAATCATTTACGTAAGGCTAGAGTGAGTAAGGGATTGTCAGGAAATGAGTTAGGCTCAATTATTCATTTGAGTCAACAGCAGGTATCACGGTATGAATTAGGTGTTAATAAATTGAGCTTAGATAAACTAATTGAAATTGTCATTTTTTTAGATATTGATATTAATGAAGTTACTAAAATAATTGCTAAGCAGGTTGAGTATGAAAAAATGAGCTAGCAGTAACCTAAGTAAGATTATTTTTTATTTTTCTTTATAAAATTTTATGAATTACCTTATTCTTTTTAGAAAACTCCAGTATTAGAAAATAGTTTATAACTTATACGTTTACGTTACAGAGAACTAAACGATTAGTTTTGCATAGTCGATGGAAAATCATTTTTTATGATCAGTACTTAAAATTGAAAATAATTTAAAATCAGCTTCTAGAAATAAAAATAATAAATTCAATGTATCTTTATTTTAATGGTTGATGAATTGTTGGTACTCATAATGATAATTTTCCTAGTACTTACTTCTGTTTTTGTGATATCCCCTACTTTTTAATGCAAGAGGCACTTTCTACTGAATAATGAAACCTTTTTTGTTTCTAATAGAAGCTAAAAAGGTTTTAACACTATGTATTCGAACAGTTATTTCACCATTTTATCTATATTCTTATACATAATAAGCATCTTTTTGTCGTTGATGTATGAAAGTTGATAGTATTGCTGACCGCAGAATGCTTAAATAAAGTTTAATCAACAATAGAGTAAGGTTATGGTTAGATGTTCAAATATATAGGGATATTATTTGCCTTTTTACTATTAGGCTGTTCGGCCTCGAACAAGGGGTACTATCTCGATAACCGTTATCCATCAAAAAATAGTAGTCAACGTATTCAATATGTCATTATTCACTACACCGTTTCTGATGATGTGCGTTCTATAGCCACACTAACACAAGGTCAAGTGAGTTCTCACTATCTCATTCCAAGTGTACCTGAAACTAAAAATGGCCGGCCTGTTGTATTACAACTCGTTCCTGAGTCGTTAAAATCATGGCATGCAGGTGAAAGTTATTGGTTACACCATAATGGTTTGAATGATACTTCTATTGGGATTGAAATCGTCAATGCTGGATTACAAAAAGATGTAAAAGGAAAACGATATTGGGCTCCTTATAATGAAGCACAAATTGTTGCGTTGATCCCTCTCCTCCAAGATATTATGCAGCGTTATAACATTCCTCCAGAAAATATTATTGGTCACAGTGATATCGCACCACTGCGCAAGCAAGATCCAGGTAAGGCATTTCCATGGCAGCGTCTTGCTCAACATGGTATAGGGGCTTGGCCAGATCCTAAAACCGTGACTAAATTTCTGGCGGGACGTAATGCCAATGAGCCTGCAAACGTGTTACGCATTCAAAAAGCCCTTCATTTTTACGGCTATTCAACAATTCCTCTATCGGGTCAGTTAGATTCACAGACGAAAGAAACATTACGTGCTTTCCAACTGCATTTCCGGCCGAGAGATATTGAAGGACAAGCGGATGCTGAAACAGAGGCTATCGCGTTGGCACTTATTGAAAAGTACCGTGATATGCAAAAATTTAAGTTATTTGAAAAGACCTCGCAGTTGCCTAATGTATCAACAAACCAACAAGGTGATTAGAGGGCAGTAAAAAACTTTGTGAGGTTAAGCTAAAGTGAAATACAGGTTGCTTTGTATTTCACTCTTTACTATTGAGTTAGCGGTTTGCACCATATTCATGGCTTATTTCTTTTGCGGCCTTGATAACCATAGCGCCTAATTCAGTAATACGGTCATCAGTGATACGTGATAATGGGCCTGAAATAGAAATAGCTGCAAACGCTTCTTTGTGCTCATCATAAATACAAGCTCCAATACAACGTAACCCTAAAGCATGCTCTTCATCATCATAAGAAAAACCTTGCTTTTTAGCCTGTTGTAAATTCTCTTTTAAGGCGGATGGGTTAGTTAGTGTATAAGGCGTATAAGCATGTAAACCTTTACGGCTTAAAAGTGGAACCAGTTTGTCTTCTGTTAAATTAGCAATGAACGCTTTGCCTGCACCCGAAGCGTGTAATGGCAGTTTTCCACCGATTGGTGCTGACATTCTCATTAGCGCATTGCATTGTACTTGGTCAACAATGACGGCATCGTACTCTGTATGGTCTAGGATAGCTAAATTGACGGTTTCCCCAGATTCATCCATTAAGCGGCGCAGTATCGGGTGAACGAGGGCTAACAAATTACGACTCTCTAAGAAGCTACTACCAATGATAAAAGCATGGGAAGCAATAACCCATAGGCCTAAATCGCCAGTTTGCCGAACAAATCCATGCTGTTCCAACGTCATTAATAGGCGATGTGTTGTTGAGTTGGGTAAGCCAGCTTGCATCGCAAGGTCAGTGAGGGCGATTCCCCCTGTTGATTCGGAAATATATTCCAACAGTGTTAATCCACGACTTAATGATTGAACTTGTCCTGCTGCAGCTGCGCCACTCGCCGGCCCTTTTGCTTTTTTAAGTTTCTTAGTAATTGGTGCCGTTGCCATTAAGTCTCTCCTGACTGTCATTTAGCTTCTATTATGAACTATTTCACTTGAAAATACTCATCGGATCAGTGAAAAGTGTGCTCTTGTGCAACCTTGAAAAACTCTCATCATAACAGCGAATTTTCACGAGAGAAGTTGTGATAGGATGTTAAAAGTAAAAATTTGACTTATTTCTCAGTGTTCCATTTCAGGAGGGCAGTGCAGTGTCCGCAAAAGTTAATCAATTAGAACAAGAATT
Organism: Providencia sp. PROV116; assembly: GCF_028482485.1. Classification (NCBI taxonomy): domain Bacteria; kingdom Pseudomonadati; phylum Pseudomonadota; class Gammaproteobacteria; order Enterobacterales; family Morganellaceae; genus Providencia; species Providencia sp. PROV116. The sequence goes on from NZ_JAMPQO010000036.1 coordinate 14,026, forward strand.
AAAAAAACGTATATTGGTATTAGATGGTGCAATGGGAACAATGATCCAACAACATAAGTTGTCGGAAGCCCAGTTTCGCGGAGAGCGATTTGCGGATTGGCCGAGTGATTTAAAGGGAAATAATGATCTATTAGTCTTAACTCAGCCAGATATCATTCGAGATATCCATTCTCAATACTTTGAAGCTGGCGCGGATATTGTTGAAACCAATACTTTTAACTCAACATCCATTGCGATGGCTGATTATAAAATGGAATCCCTTTCCGCTGAAATTAACGAAGTTGCCGCACGCCTAGCCCGTGAGTGTGCTGACGAATGGACACGTAAAACGCCAGAGCAACCGCGTTATGTTGCTGGAGTCTTAGGCCCGACAAACCGCACCGCTTCTATTTCTCCGGATGTTAATGATTCCGCTTATCGCAATATCACCTTTGATCAACTCGTTGAAGCTTATCGAGAATCTACCCGATCTTTAGTAAAAGGTGGGGTCGATCTGATCATGATCGAAACCATTTTTGATACATTAAATGCGAAGGCCGCGATCTTTGCGGTAGAAACCGAATTGGAAGCTTTGGGCGTTTCTTTACCGATTATGATCTCGGGGACGATCACGGATGCCTCAGGTCGAACATTATCAGGGCAAACAACAGAAGCATTTTATAACTCATTGCGTCATGCTCAGCCGATATCATTTGGCTTGAATTGTGCATTAGGTCCTGATGAGTTACGCCAGTATGTTGCTGAATTATCAAGAATTGCTGAATGTTATGTCAGTGCGCACCCCAATGCAGGGCTACCCAATGCGTTTGGTGAGTATGACCTTGATGCGCAAAATATGGCCGAACAAATTCATGAATGGGCAACCGCAGGGTTCTTAAATATTGTTGGTGGATGTTGTGGAACGACGCCATTACATATCAAAAAAATGGCAGATGCAGTAAAAGGCATCACCCCACGCCAATTACCGTCACTGCCTGTTGAATGCCGTTTATCTGGTTTAGAACCACTAAATATTGGCAAAAAATCATTGTTTGTGAACGTTGGGGAAAGAACCAACGTGACAGGTTCAGCAAAATTTAAGCGGTTGATTAAAGAAGAAAATTACCAAGAAGCCTTAGATGTGGCTCGTCAGCAAGTTGAAAATGGCGCACAAATCATCGACATCAATATGGATGAAGGGATGTTGGACTCCCATGCGGCGATGGTACGTTTCTTGAATCTCATTGCTGGCGAACCAGATATTGCGCGCGTGCCGATTATGATTGACTCCTCAAAGTGGGAGGTCATCGAGGCGGGGCTTAAGTGCATACAAGGTAAGGGGATCGTCAATTCAATCTCAATGAAAGAGGGGGTTGAGGCATTTATTGAGCACGCTAAACTATTGCGCAAATATGGTGCTGCCGTGGTCGTCATGGCATTTGATGAAGTTGGCCAAGCAGATACACGTGAGCGAAAAATTGAAATTTGTCGCCGTGCTTATCAGATCCTGACCGAAGAGGTGGGCTTCCCTCCTGAAGATATTATTTTTGACCCAAATATTTTTGCCGTAGCCACAGGAATTGAAGAGCATAATAACTATGCAGTTGATTTTATTGAGGTCTGTAAGGATATCAAGGCTCAATTACCTCATGCGATGATTTCTGGCGGAGTTTCCAACGTCTCTTTTTCATTTAGAGGGAACGACCCTGTACGCGAAGCGATTCATGCTGTTTTCTTGTACTACGCCATTCGTAATGGAATGGATATGGGGATCGTTAATGCGGGGCAGCTCGCTATCTATGATGACTTACCTTCTGAATTAAAAGACGCTGTTGAAGATGTGATTTTAAATCGTCGTGATGACAGTACGGAACGCTTACTTGAACTGGCAGAAAAATACCGTGGAGCCGGGGCAGGAGAGCAGCAAGTTCAACAAGCGGAATGGCGTAGTTGGGAAGTTGAAAAGCGCCTTGAATATGCACTAGTGAAAGGTATTACCGAATTTATTATTGAAGATACTGAAGAAACTCGTCAACGTGCTTCTAGCCCAATCGAAGTGATTGAAGGCCCCTTGATGAACGGTATGAATGTGGTTGGAGACCTGTTTGGGGAAGGCAAAATGTTCTTACCTCAAGTGGTGAAATCCGCCCGTGTAATGAAACAAGCAGTCGCCTATTTAGAGCCTTATATTCAAGAGCTTAAACAATCAGGTAGCAGTGCAGGAAAAATCTTACTCGCTACGGTAAAAGGCGATGTCCATGATATTGGTAAAAATATTGTTGGTGTTGTTTTACAGTGTAATAACTATGAAATCATTGATTTAGGTGTGATGGTCCCATGTGAAACTATTCTAAAAACCGCGCGTGAAGAAAACGTCGATATTATTGGGTTATCTGGTTTGATTACGCCATCTCTTGATGAAATGGTGCATGTCGCTAAAGAGATGGAAAGACAAGGGTTTACCTTACCATTAATGATTGGTGGGGCGACGACATCAAAAGCACATACCGCTGTGAAAATTGAGCCAAATTACAGTGGGCCAACAACTTACGTGCAAAATGCTTCCCGAACAGTGGGGGTTGTCTCGGCGTTATTGTCAGCAACACAAAAAGCAGATTTTGTTGCGCGTACGCGCCGAGAATATGACACTGTACGCTTACAGCATGGTCGAAGAAGGCCAAAAACACCACCGGTGGCACTGGATGTGGCACGTGCGAATGCGGTAAATATTGACTGGCAAAACTATCAACCACCTGTACCAAAATTCCAGGGTATTCAAGAAGTCACAGCATCTATTTCAACGCTGAGAGACTATATTGATTGGACGCCATTTTTTATGACTTGGTCGCTGGCGGGGAAATACCCGCGGATCTTAGAAGATGAAGTGGTTGGTTCTGAAGCACGTAAGCTATTGAAAGATGCCAATAATATGTTAGATAAGCTTGATAAAGAAAGTTTACTAACGCCAAAAGGTATTTTTGGCTTATTCCCTGCAAACCGAGTTGGCGATGATGTAGAAATTTATACCGATGAGTCAAGAAGCCATGTACAAGTGATGGGGCTGAATTTACGCCAGCAAACCTTAAAAACTGAGTTTCCAAACTATTGTTTATCTGACTTTGTCGCGCCAAAAAACAGCGGTAAAGCCGATTATATTGGGGCTTTCGCAGTGACAGGGGGCTTAGAAGAAGACTCGCTTGCTGATGAATATGAACAACAGCATGATGATTATAATAAAATTATGGTTAAAGCGCTGGCGGATAGGCTAGCGGAGGCATTTGCTGAATATCTACACCAACAAGTCCGCAGGCAATATTGGGGTTATGCAGCTGATGAAAACTTGAGTAATGAAGAGCTAATTCGTGAAAATTACCAAGGTATCCGCCCTGCACCGGGGTATCCGGCTTGTCCTGAGCATACAGAAAAGGCCAAAATTTGGCAGTTACTGGATGTAGAAACGCAAATTGGCATGAAACTCACCAGTTCCTATGCGATGTGGCCAGGCGCTTCGGTATCAGGCTGGTATTTTAGCCACCCGGAAAGTAAATATTTTGCGGTAGCTCAGCTACAAAAAGACCAAATTGAGGACTACGCAAAACGTAAAGGGATGTCGGTAACGGAGTTGGAGCGTTGGTTAGCACCAAACTTAGCTTATGACCCTGAAGATTAAAACCAGATCAATACATTGATTTTTCATGTATTCGGCACCATCTTATAGGTAATACATTAGAGGGGTCCAATGATGAGCTATGAATTTATTATTGAAGAAGAGCTGCCACGCTCGGCGGTTTTTCCTTATCAGATCCAAAACAGTGCTGCGCCTGAAACGTTTATGATGAGTGAAGACGCGGTGAGCGCCATGATGAGTGTTTTACAGATCATGGATAAGCTTGATACCGATGATTCACTGAATGAGCACTGTTTTAATCAAATCTGGTTAAAAAGCGAGCTGACACCGGCAAGAGCAGAAGAAATTTACCTGTTTTTAGAAGAGAATTTAGCGGTAGAACCCGTCCCTTCAGAGGAAGAAATCGCTGCTTTTCATCAAGCCCAAGTTGATGAAAATAAACTGTTATCCCAAGAAAGCCCTAAAGACGGCATGGTACCCGTACATAAATTTTCGACCAATGACGGTTGGCTGGTGACCACGAAAGAGTGTGAGTGGATTGCGGAAGTGTTTTCACCAGAACTGGTGAGCGAAAATCACTTTGTTGTTTCTCAGATCTCTGAACTGTGTAAGATCAGCCACCGCACATTGGAAGCTCTGTTAATTGAGTGGGGTAAATTTAATTTATTTGCCAGTAAACATGGTGGTTACCGCGTTAATTAAGCTCTGGGGTTTATTTCGGAGACAAAAGTTTCAGCAAGAGCCGGCGTCTCCTCCATTTTCTGAATAATTTCCCTATTATTCTACTTTTTCAGCTAACATCCCTTATGAATTATTTATTGGAATGATATGTTAATGAGATAACGCCAATAAATAGGTCATGGTGATGAAATTACGTTCTTTTCTGTTAGTTCTCTATGTTAGCGGTATTTCCCTTGCGCAAGCTGGCAATACCGTTGAAGCACCTTCTGCGAAAGATAAGCCAAATACGCTACAGGCGCAGCATAAAAGTACGCCAATTCCTGATGAATTCAAAGCAAAATTGCAACTAGCAAATGCCGGAGATGAAGAAGCAATGGTGGATATTGGGCTTGCTTATATGGATGGGACTGAGTTTTTAGCTGCCAATGAGCAAGAAGCTTATCGCTGGTTTAAAAAGGTAGCTGACCGAGATAATACAGATGGCGATTACTACCTTGGAATGTTGTTGCACAATCAGGAAAAGTACCAACAAGCGGAACAATGGTATCGCCGAGGTGCCGAAAAAGGTGATGCTTATTGCCAATATGCGATGGGTTACTTATATGAACATGGTATTGGGGTAGAGCGAAATTTAAAACAAGCGAAAGCATGGTATACAGAGGCCGCAGAGCAAGAACACGCTAACGCACAGTTTGCGATGGGACTGTTTTATCATGATGGGCTAGGTGGTGATACCGATTACCAAAAGGCGAGAGAATGGTATGAAAGAAGTGCGGGAAATAATATTGCTGCCGCTGTGAATAATTTAGCGGTGATGTATGAAAATGGCGAAGGTGTAGAGCCGGACGACGAAATGGCGATTTACTTATATCGCCAAGCCGCCAATATGGGCTCTGCGACAGCACAAGTGAATATGGGTGACTTTTATCAAGAAGGCCATAGTGCAATAGAAAAGAATAGCTACCAAGCGATGTACTGGTATAAACGCGCTGCGCAACAAAATAGTATTGCAGCCCAACTGGCGATTGCGAAAGCCTATGAACAAGGTGATGGCGTTGGAAAAGACCTCGCTGAAGCCTTTATCTGGTATGAACGTGCGGCACAAAACAAATCCCAAGATGCAGGAATGAAAGTGGCTGAATTCTATGAAAAAGGGTTAGGTGGCGTTAAAAAAGACCCTGAAAAGGCCATTGAATGGTATATGTCACTTGCTAACAGTGGTGGTAATGCAGCTCAAATTAAGTTAGCGAAGATGTATGTGTCTGGTGAGTTGAAAAATGTGGATGTCAATAAAATTGTGAGTTGGCTGCAACTGGCACAAGAAGATAGCATCGAAGCTCAAAACCAGTTAGCTATCTTTTATTTAACGGGAACGGGTGTAGCGAAAAACTCACAGAAAGCACGGCAATTGCTGGAAAAAGCGGCATTTAAAAAGAACAGCGATGCACAAAATAACCTTGCGGTGATGTATGCACGAGGCGAGGGGGGCGAAAAAAATATTTTCCGTTCGGTAATGTGGTTTGAACGAGCAGTAGAACTCGGTAATGAAACAGCAAAAGGAAATTTAGTGCTTTTAACACAGAATAAAGGCGTGACGGGCAAAATGTTGCAATATACCAGCAGTGTTGCGCAACCCAGTAAAAATACTGGAAGGGATTAATTTTATAATAGAGAAGGCGATCGTGATGATCGCCTTTTGGTATTTTGATCAAACTTCTGCACTATTCAAATAAGTTGCTGTGCAAGGTACGAACGATCTCTTCAGCATCATTCCCAGGAACCAATAAACAAATATTGTGGCTACTTGCGCCATAGCTGATCATGCGAATATTGAATGACTCAAGTGCGCCAAAAATTTGCCTTCCTAGGCCATTCACTTGCGACAGCTCATTACCAATAATTGCGACGAGCGCTAAATTCTCTTCTACTTCGACACGACATAATGCGGATAACTCTGTCATCAGCGCATTGGTGAGTAAGCTGCCGTTAGTTCCCGTTGAACCCGTTGTATCTAAGGTTAGTGCAACACTGACTTCTGACGTCGTAATTAAATCCACTGAAATATTGTGGCGCAGTAAAATGATGAAAATTTCCGCTAAGAAGCCTCGCGCATGCAGCATTTTTAGGCTGTGTAAGGTGAGTAGCGTTTGTTTGCGGCGCAGTGCTAATGCCCTAAATTGTGGTGGATTAGTGGTTTTATCACACACAATGGTACCGCCAGCTTCGGGAGCTTTACTTGAACCAACAAAAACAGGGATCCCAGCACGTACTGCAGGAAGGAGTGTCGCTGGATGCAAAATTTTTGCACCAAAAGTCGCCATTTCAGCTGCTTCATCGAAAGCAATTTCATCAATCCGTTGGGCACTCGGTACGACGCGAGGGTCAGTAGTGTAAATTCCAGGAACATCAGTCCAGATATCTACACGTGATAAATTGAGTACTTCAGCTAACAGAGCGGCGGTGTAGTCACTTCCACCACGGCCAAGCGTTGTTGTGCGGCCTTTTTCATCACGGCCAATAAACCCTTGGGTGATTACAACCGATTCGGCAAGGCGCGGCATGAGTTGTTGTTCTGACAATGTTTTTAGCTGAGCTAGCTCTGGTTCAGCACGACCAAAGCTGTCATTCGTTCTCATCACTTTGCGCACATCAAACCATAGGGAATTAGCATTACGTTGGCGTAGTACTTCAACAAATAGTAAGGTTGACATTAATTCGCCATGGCTGACCATTTCATCCGTTAATGCATCGGAAGTGGCTAAAGCAGCCGAATCAGCTAAATGTGCAATATTATCAAGTAACCGATTGATTTCTTCACGAATAACATCAGCTGTTTGTAGATTATCAATAATTGCGTATTGAATATCTTTCACTTTTTTCAGCAGTTCATTGCGTTTATCCGCATCGCAGCCTTCAGCTAGTTCGATTAATAAATTGGTAATGCCAGCAGAAGCTGAAAGTACCACAACTCGCACATTTGGGTTGGAAAGAACGATATTGGCGCTGTTGTTCATCGCTTCAAAGTTAGCGACGCTGGTGCCGCCAAATTTGGCGATAACATACTGATGGTTGTCTGTTGAAGGCGCTGCGGTATTCATGGTGTCAATCCCTTTGGTTAAACCTAATCTTTATATAGATTTATCGGGTAAATGGGATTGCGTCAATCAAGAATCGAAGTAAATCAGTAATTCTAATGATAGGTAATTTATTATCGGTTTTCTCAATATACTCGTCATACTTCAAGCTACGTGGGTGTTGACTGCGTTCATTGAATTATTGAGGGCATATACCCGCAATTTTTTTAAGTGGTATGCATTGAAAGTGCGTATTTCAATAAAAGGGGTAATTAAGTCTGGAAAAGTGCGGCAGAATTGGGGAATATCAATATAACGCAGAAAACCGATAAGTCTCGTTTTCGTGACGAGGTACAATCTATTTCTATTTAATATTATTTGGAGAGTGTTATCCATGAGATGTATTAATCCAAGCCAAACGGCTGCATGGCGGGCGCTAGAGCAACATTTTGCGCAAATGAAAAATGTCCATATGCGCGATTTGTTTGCACAGGATAAAGACCGCTTTACTCATTTTTCGGCGACGTTCGATGGTCAAATCTTAGTGGATTTCTCCAAAAATAGAATTACACAAGAAACATTGAAACATTTATTAGCCTTAGCAAAAGAAACAGAGCTAGAAAGCGCCATCAACAGCATGTTCCAAGGTGAGAAAATTAACCGTACTGAAGACCGTGCGGTATTACATACTGCTTTGCGCAACCGCGATAACACCCCTGTTTATGTCGATGGCAAAGATGTCATGCCTGAAGTGAATGCGGTATTGGATAAAATGCAGCAATTTAGTCAGCGCATTATCAGCGGTGATTGGAAAGGGTACACCGGTAAAGCGATTACTGATGTGGTGAACATCGGTATTGGTGGTTCTGACCTTGGTCCATTTATGGTGACAGAAGCACTACGACCATACAAAAACCACCTAAATATGCACTTTGTATCGAATGTGGATGGTACACAAATTGCGGAAACGCTGAAAAAACTGAACCCAGAAACGACACTGTTTTTAATTGCGTCTAAAACATTCACTACGCAAGAGACAATGACTAATGCGCATTCAGCTCGTGATTGGTTCTTGGCTGCAGCAAAAGATGAAAGCCAAGTTGCTAAGCATTTTGTGGCGCTTTCAACGAATAGCGAAGAAGTTGCGAAATTTGGTATTGATACCAACAATATGTTTGAATTCTGGGATTGGGTTGGTGGCCGCTATTCATTATGGTCAGCAATTGGTTTATCGATTATTTTATCGGTTGGCTTTGATAATTTCGTTCAATTATTGAGCGGCGCCCATGCGATGGATAAACATTTTACCCAAACTCCATTAGAAAAAAACATCCCAGTGTTGTTGGGTTTAATTGGCATTTGGTACAACAATTTTTTTGAAGCAGAAACTGAAGCGATTCTGCCATACGACCAATACATGCATCGCTTTGCCGCATACTTCCAACAAGGCAATATGGAGTCGAACGGTAAATATATTGGTCGTGATGGAAAACCTGTTACTTATCAAACTGGTCCAATTATTTGGGGGGAGCCAGGAACCAATGGCCAACATGCGTTTTATCAGTTGATCCACCAAGGAACGAAGATGATCCCATGTGATTTTATCGCACCTGCGGTAACTCATAACCCGTTAGGGGATCACCATGAAAAATTGTTATCGAATTTCTTTGCGCAAACCGAAGCACTAGCATTTGGTAAAACGCGTGAAGTGGTCGATGCTGAATTTGCTGCACAAGGCAAATCAGTGGCCGATATGGAATATGTGGCACCGTATAAAGTATTTGAAGGTAACCGCCCAACGAACTCGATTTTACTCAAAGAAGTTACGCCATATTCATTAGGTGCGTTAATCGCGATGTATGAGCATAAAATCTTTACTCAAGGGGCGATTTTAAACATCTTTACTTTCGACCAATGGGGGGTTGAATTAGGTAAACAGCTCGCAAGCCGTATCCTGCCTGAATTAGAAAATAGTGATACCGTGAGTAGCCATGATAGTTCAACCAATGGTTTGATTAATAGCTATAAAGCTTGGCGATAAATTACTAACGTATTATTTAAATACTTCAATATAAGGTAGGAGCTTCCTGCCTTATATTGTTTAGTCGACATTTTGTTTAATTGAACGATTGTTTAATCGACTATTTTTCAAGCAAATAAATCTAGTTTGTTACGATATTAATGAATTTTATTATTATCGATAACTCGTTAGTATTTAAAAAATTTTTCACTATATTTTTACATTTTGTGTTGAAAATGTGACTTTTTATATAAATTGTTAGCTAACTTTAACCTTGTCGTAAAACAACGTGATATCCTATTGTGTAAGAAATACAGTAAATCATAACCATGTTATTCATGGTGGAATTTTAAGTAATGGATGAAACGCTTTTTACTTCTCAGCCGATTCACTGGCTGGCGGAGAACGATAAAATAGTGCCTGCCAATGTATTAGATTGGCTATTAGAGCTCGGCTCCATGACAAAACGTTTTGAGCAGCATAGCCAGCAAGTTACCGTGATACCTTATTTAGAGCGCTATATAACACAAGATAAGCTGAGTGCAGATGAAATGCTGTCTTTACCTGAAAGCCAACGTTATTGGGTCAGAGAAGTTGTCATGTATGGAGATGGTATCCCTTGGTTACTGGGCCGAACGATAATCCCTGAAGAAACACTGACTGATGATGACCAGCAACTGGTAGATATTGGGAGAATGCCGTTAGGGCGTTATTTATTTAGCCGTGACAGCTTAACTCGAGATTATATTCATATTGGTTCTTGCGCAAACCGTTGGGTACGTTGTTCTCGGTTAAGATTATCGGATAAACCCTTACTATTAACAGAAATATTTTTACCTGAATCACCTGCATATCGTTAACTATTCTAAATATTTTGAATTTTCAGGTCTCTGCAATGACACTATGCCAACAAATATAAATCAGTAAGTTGCAGATGTTGGTGGTATTAAAATATACCCAATTTGAAGTATTATGGAATTCGAAAAGGAGCACGACAAAGTGGAGGGAAGTATGACGCTCAGTAAATGGCATGCATACAGCCGTTTAATGCGTATTGATAGACCCATTGGTTCACTGTTGCTATTGTGGCCGACATATTGGGCATTATGGATTGCGGCTCAAGGTACGCCAAGTTTACATCTTTTAATTGTATTTACTGCCGGTGTATTTTTTATGCGTGCAGCTGGTTGTGTTATTAATGACTTTGCTGACCGCCATTTTGATGGTCATGTGGAACGCACCAAACATCGCCCATTACCTAGTGGGGATGTGACGGAAAAAGAAGCTAAAATTTTGTTTGCAAGTTTAGTGGGTGTGTCCTTCTTGCTGGTTTTAACTTTAAATTTAATGACAATTTGGTTGTCGATTGCGGCGCTTGCTTTGGCATGGATTTACCCTTTTGTTAAAAGAGTCAGTCATTTACCTCAGGTTGTACTGGGCGCAGCATTTGGCTGGTCGATTCCAATGGCTTTCTCTGCGGTGGGTGAAACACTCCCGTTAGTATGCTGGGTATTGTTTTTCATAAATATTATTTGGTCAGTGATTTACGACACGCAATATGCCATGGTTGACCGTGACGATGATTTAAAAATCGGCGTGAAATCAACAGCCATTTTATTTGGCCAGTATGACAAATTAATTATTGGGTTACTGCAATTACTGATGGTCGGCTTGCTGGTGGCTGTGGGATCATTGGCTGCTCTGGGGAGCATTTACTATTTTTCTCTGGCGCTGGTTGTGGGGTTATTTGTTTATCAGCAAAAACTGATGGTCAATAGAGAGCGTGCTCCCTGTTTTAAAGCTTTTATGAATAATAACTATGTTGGTTTTATCTTATTTGTCGGAATTTTTTTGAGTTATTGGTAAACAGGTTGTTGACGATTAACAGGAGCATGCTTTTCAGCTTTTCCTCTCAATGTCTGGAAAAACCCTAACCAAATGGCTAGGGTTTTAAGTGAGCAAATTACCGACGCTGCAGTACTATTTTAGGCGATGTCGCGTGGGCAAATTTGCCGTTTGGAAAATCAACGCGGACCACAAGATAAATAGTTTCCCCGATACTGGATCTTGCATTATCTCCAAACTTTATAGTGTTTCCGTCGTCAGTAACAATTGAACCACTGTAAGTCTTCTTACCAACCTGATACTTTTCTGTCACATTGATATTTCCGTTCTTGTATTCACTGATGATTATTGATATCGGTTTGCCATAACCGAGGTGCGAATAATTTATCACCATATTGTACCCATATCCGGAGCGATTCCCTATTTGGTTGCCGTTATATATTTCTACTAGATGTGATGGTATTGCTTTAGCTACAGTGACCTTCTTCGATTGAGCTTGCGCACCTGTACTCGGTGTTCCGCTTGATGAGCGAGGGATGACATTGAAATAAATTTCACACCCTATATCTGCATCTTGTATGTGATAAGTTCTGCTTGTTGATATCGCCTGATGATTCTTGTTACGCAAACAGAACCACTCGAAACTGGTTCCACTCTCAGGATCGCTCGGGCTGTCCCCATCATGGTAGCGATAATTTCCGGTCAGTAATCCACCAGGCTCTGGCTGACCATCAATTTTCACATCATGAGCTTCTGGTGCCAGCCCTCTAGTAGTGAGAGTTGATGAAGTGAATATAGCGCCAGTTGCTGGTTCTGTGATTTTAGGGTCGGTTTGTGGCGTGACCTCGACCGACAGTTGTTTTCCATTGCCATCGCCGGGGACGAGTTTATAGCTATTTCGCGTGGCTCCTGAAATATTTTTACCATCGAGTTTCCATTGAAAAAGTGATGTTTCTAATGCATCCTTATCTGCATCCGTTATCTTTGGATCAGCGGTGACCGTGTCATTAACGGCGGGTGTCTTATTATTAAATTGAACATCAGTCACGACAGGTGCATGACCGATAACGGGAAGCGTTTGGGTATTGACTTCGATCACAGAAGCGGATACGCCTCCTACGATGACCAATCCTGCTGCCAACGTTATCAGACGAATAAGGGGGATAATTTTTGTCCTCTCTGCCATTTTATGAATATCCTCTTCTGTTATCGCAGTGTGTTATGGGTGCTTATTATCAAAAATACCGCAGCGAAATGTTTCGCTGCGGGGGATAGTGATTATTTGTTCGAAACGATAACCTGAATTTTACGTTTCTGCTCTGTGCCCTTAACCGTGTATGTTGCTGTGGTTGCACCTGAAATATCTGTGTATTTGCTCGAATTCACAGAGTCTTGAATCTGCCACTTGTAAGTCAGGTTATTATCACAGGTCCCGTGACAGGTGACATTTGCTTTCAGCGAATCACCAACCAGCGGTCGTGACCCAGCTCCAGTGAGACCCGAAATAGTTACTGATTTCACGATATTGCCATTCACTGTTGGGATATTAGTGCCGCCCAATATTGTCTTACCACTGATATCGATGAAGGTTGCTGCTGCTACGGCTACACTCTCTGACGGCTCCGTCTTAGCTGGATCCGTTTTTGCGACGGCCTTAACGGTAATGTTTTTACCTAACAACGCCGATGTCAGTTTCAGCATGTCTCTCGTTTGCCCTGCAATAACATTTTTGCCGTCATGCCATTCATAGACGATAGACACTAGTGTATCGTTGTCTTTATCACTGAAGTCAAAACCTGACGCTTTCAACTCATCATTCTCACCTAATACACCGTCATTGTTCTTATCTGTGGCCGTGATGGTACCCGCTTTTAGCTCTGGTGCATGACCAATAACCGCAGTTGTTGCTGGGGAGGTTATCGAGATCGGAGCCTGAGTCGTGGCAGCGAGTGCCGATGTACCAAAAGTCATGCCTAACATGGCTCCCGCAATCAGGACAGATAGGTTGTTTTTGCGGATCATTGGGGTTTGTTGATTTTTGTTGCTCATCTAATTATTACCTTATATTTTAAATTTATTAAGTTGCCCTATAGGCGTATTTATTGTGCGGTCGCTCGCAACCTGCGTTTTTGCGTGTCTGCGGTGACTGTATATGTCATGGCTGTAGCGCCATTAATCGCTTGATACTGTCCTGATCCTTGTATTGTCTCCACTTCCCATTGCCAAGCTGTCGGCAAAATGCAGTTGACTTGGCACTCTGGTGTTGCTGTTAGGACATCCCCAACGACGGGGCGCTTTTTTATAACACTGCCGTTATGAAATATTTGTAATCCTACGGGGGCTGCCATCACTTCTATTTTTGTTGACGCTAGATTGATCCCCTCTACCTTCGGACTAAAAATGAGGGTGCCCGGCAATTTTCCAGTGGTGATGGTGGTGGTATAAACACCCGGTGCCGTTTCTTTCAACGCCTCCAACTTAACGCCACTTTGCGAAGGCGATAGTGATGACCCGCCTTTTTGTGTCGTGAAGGCGAACGGCAACTGAATCGATGAAGCCAATTTAGTCATCGGTGCATTCTGCTCATCCCGCATCGTCAGCGTTAATACCTCCGACTGATCGACATTCAGTACACCTGATCCAACAGTCAAACTCGAGTAGCGGTTAGAAAACCCTGCGTCGACAATCACTTTTATATAGGCCGGTTTTGATGCATTTCCCTTTCCATCCCATGCAATAGCACTTAGGGTATAAGTATTGCTTTTACCCGCCTGCCAAGCAGGTAGGCGAATTTGCCAAGCTGTTAAACTTTTGCCAACAGACTGTACTTTCCCACCGTTGGATGAAAACTCTGTCAGCATTCCCCATTTCACACGTTCAGCACCATATTTCGCTTTTAAGATAGCGCTCAGTGACTGTAGGCTGGCACCTCGACCACGGATTTCCTGCGGCAGTATTAAACTGATCAAATCCTGTTTACGGTATTCGAGTACAATGTTGTTATTGCGCTCAACCAGTGCCATTAGGCTGCCTGAGAGCGAACGCAGGCGAGCAACTGAACTCGATGATATTTGGTCTTTCCAAGGCACACCGAATGAATAGGTCAGTTGTGCCTGAAGTTGCAGATCATCAGTTCCTTGTCCTGTACGCCAGTCAGCCCCAAGGGTAATTAATGGAATAGGTGTGTAATTCAACCCTACAGTCATTGTTTTTGGCGACTTACTACGAGAGTCCTTACCTTTCATTGCCACTTCATCACCGAAATATTGTTCATATTTCAGTTTGCCACCAAGTTGTGGATAAGATGGCAACCAAGCACTGGCGGTCATATCAAATCCGTTGGCGGGGCGTTCATCGTAGTCGTCAAAATCCCGTGACTGATGCCAGTTGTTGAGTCGCAGATAACCATTGGTTGAAAAGCGTAGATTATCGGACCACAATTCTCCGCCAATACCGAGTCGGCTGTTCCCACCTGTAATATCAGCGTCATAAAAGGTGTTGACGCCATACATCCATTGCTCATTGAACCGACGAGCGCCCACTCCTAAGTTTAGGGTGGTGCGATCATTAAGGTTCCGACCTCCTAACTGGGTGAACACCAGCCAATCTGGGTTTTGATATACAGGTAACAGCATGTCGGCAGACAGCGTACTTTGTGACAGTTTATCTCCCGGCTGTACACTAATTTGTGCGGTACCATATTGATTTAACCAACTCTCCATGGTTGATGACGCTGTGCTCACCGCCATATCCTTGGCCTGTTTAGTCAGGTACTCCTCTGCACTTTGTGTGTTCATCGCTTGGAAAAAGTTAGGGGCAGTTTGGGCCAACCAGTTCTCAATTTCACTATCTGAGTCGTTTACTTGTACACCTTTCTTCGTCGTTTTATCTGTCGTATTGGCGATGTAAGTGCTTGGTACATCGATTTGATCTCCAGCTGAAAGTTGTTCAAAAGCGCGGGCGAAATTGCGTTTTTGATTTAATGTTTTTAATTCCTCCACTGTCAGATTGTATTGATGAGCCACACTGTGAACGGTCTCTCCTGTCTGCAGGTGGTAAGGCTTCACTTTGATTCCATCTACAAACCCAGTAGCAAAGACTGAACCAGTTGGTATGATGGATACGGACAGTAAAACGGGAATCAATAAGGGCATCTGAGATGATTTGATACTGTAACGGTTAATACCAAAAATCATTTATTTATTCCTTTTATTCCTTCCTTTAAGTCGTTGTTTCCATAATTAGGATATTTCCATTGTGAATAAATGAACTATCAAAGGTGCTAAACACCAATAATAGAGTGAGATAAGCAGATATTGAGTTGCTGTTATAAATTTCAGTTATGTAATCTAATGCCTCATTTTGGTGGCGGATGTTAATACTCGACTCAATGATTGCATTTCGTCTTGCGGTGAAATTTATATATTTAGATTGATAATGTGAACGTACTTGTTTGGACTAAATAAGAAGTCATAGAGAGTGGGATTAATTAAGAAATAATAATTTATTATGAATTGAAATTATTTTTTGATATTTACCATATTTCAAACTGTGTGTTTTTTTTAATTTATTTGTTATTTATCAATTTGTTATTTATCAATTTGTTATTTTGGGTTTTGGCGGCTTTTCTTTTATTAAAATAATATTGAATACACATAAAAATCGCCTATCCTTCTAGCTATCAATATTAGGTATTGGCTGTTTTGGTTAGTGTGGCGGAATTCGATACTTTTTCAGTGAGTCCTATATCTAGGAACCAAAAGTAAGCGCCATTGGTTTAGATTTCTTTAACGAAGCGATGCTCAGAGATAATACTAGATAAATAATTCAGCAACATCACCTTGATTAATCGAACTCAGTGGTTTCAAAAAACAATTCATCATTGGTGCGGCACTTCGAATTATTTAGGACATAGATTATTGTTAGCACTAGCTCTATTAAATAAAATGGGTAATGTGAATAACATTACCCCTTTTACTTATTTAGCTCCAAGATTTCTAGTCTGCATTTGTTTCAGCTTCTGTATTCTTCTCTATCGCAGTGGAAAACTCATCGTCTTGGCTAACACTTTCAATAGTTAAACGGATCTCAGGTGACATCAAGCGAGCCAGAACGGCATACAGTTTCTGTGCATTGGTAACAAAGATATCATTTTCATTATTATCAATGTAGCCTTCCTCCCTTAGGGTATCGACCAATGTCGAGAATACCGCTTTATCAAAGAATTCAGGAGCGTTAATACCGTGTAAAACAGAAAGGCGTTGCGCAAGGATACGACTTTGTTTTTCCAGTGTATTACGGCTGATTTCTGGACTCGCATTGAGTAATGATAATGTGATTGCATAACGTTGCAAAGTCTCACGAACGCCTGCTGCTAAGAGCTGTAATGGGCGAATACGGCGAGGATTTAGCATCACCACATCATCTTCTTTTAAGCAAATTAGCTTTTGGTTATTCAGTTCATCAATTAGTGTATCTACCGTCTCATGTAGCTCATCACTGTTATAACGCATAAACAGTTCTGTTTTTAAGAATGGGTAAATTTGGCCTACTTGATAGTGAATGTCTTGGCGGCTAATGCGTTCATGGTGTAACACAATGCTAGTTATTAGCGATGGTAATACTAATAAATGATGGATATTGTTACGGTAATAGGTCATCAAGACGGCATTTTCGCGAGGAAGAATGATAATATCCCCCATGCTGTCTTTTTCGACTTCAAATTTATCCATTTGCAAAGCATGTTCTAACAATTGCTCGGCCGTTTTATTTGGCGTTGTAGCATCTGCGGTGTATGGCACATTGCGTAATAATTGCAGGTAACAGTCGACTTGTTCAACTAGTTGCTCACGAGTCAGTGAGCGTTGACGAGAAGCCAGTAACGCAGTCGCACACAGGTTAATCGCATTGGCTGCGGCTGCATTATTAATATTGACCATAATGTTATCAGCTAACGAACTGACCGTTGGGTTTAGCCAAGTTGGTCTTTGTGGTTCGATAGGGTCGATAGAGTCGCGCCAATCAGGTACACGCTGGCTGAGATAGTGTGGAAGCGAAATTGGCTGACCAAAGTTAACATAGCCTTGGCCTAGGTTGCGCAATTTACGTAAGCCGCGAACCATAGAGAAAAAGCCTTCTTTCTCTTTTTCTGCACCGCGCAGTTCTTTGGCGTAAGTACCCACTTCCATCACATGCTCATACCCGATGTAGATAGGAACAATGGTGATAGGGCGTGAGTCACCGCGCAACATCGCTTGTAACGTCATGGAGAGAGTACCCGTCTTAGGCTGTAACAAACGACCGGTACGTGAGCGCCCACCTTCCACAAAGTACTCGATGGAGTAACCTCGTGCAAATAGCTCACTTAAATATTCGCGGAAAACGGTCGAATACAGTTTATTGCCTTTGAACGTTCGGCGAATAAAAAAAGCCCCTAAACGACGGAAAATAGGCCCAGCAGGCCAGAAATTGAGGTTGATCCCCGCGGCAATATGGGGTGGAACTAGCCCTTGATGGTATAGCACATATGAGAGCAGTAAGTAGTCCATATGGCTACGGTGGGATGGCACATAAACAATTTCATGGCCGTCTTGTGCTAGCTGGCGGACTCGTTCAGCGTGCTGAACATTAATGCCTTGATAAAGGCGATTCCAAGTCCAACTAAGAACCCTATCCGTTAAACGTACTGCTTCATAAGAGAAATTGGCTGCGATTTCTTCCATCATCCCAACGGCATTTTGCTGAGCTTTTTTGAGTGGAATTTTTTTACTGCGCGCTTCGTCTTCAACGGCTTTTTCAATTGCTTTTGACGTCAATAACTTATTAAACAGCTCATAACGTGCAGGGAGTTTAGGCCCAACTGCTGCGAGACGTTGGCGCGAATAGTGAATACGTGCGACACGAGCAAGTTTGTTGGCAATAATGGTGTCTGTACCGTGGTCTTGTGCCATTTTCCCAATTGAGACAATCGGAGATAAACGTACGAAGCTGTCACGTCCTAACCATAAAACGGCGAAGAATTTTTGGATGCCATTTAACAGTTTCAGTGGTGGTGCTGGGGTATGGCCTTCACGGCCAGGTGAACGCCCAAACATCACGGATGCCGGTAGCATTTGAATATCTAGATTTGGGTTGTTTTTATGCAAATCTAAATAAGCATGGAATGTTTTTACTGAATCCTTACGTGGATTCGGTGAATAATAGCGAAAAACACGTGGGCCATCATCGATAAAAACGTAGGCCGGAAGCTTCGTTCCATTGATATCATTGTCGACTAGCGGGTCTGGCAGACCAATAGCTAAGCATTGGTGCCGTAGCGTGAGGAGGTCAGACTTCGAATGATAAGGTAATACGTATAGGGTTGGCCTGTTGACATCAAGCTGCAACTCAGTGATGGGATCCGAAGGAATTAGTTTACTTTTTACCAATAATTTAAGTGGTAAATTCAACGTGTTGTAATATATTTTACGCCATAGTGACATAAATGATTATAGCCTCTTGTTAACAATGCTGCGCAATCATACCAGAAATACATGGTTAGATCTGTTACTGACAATTCACTTTGACCGTAAAAATCGATTATTGTTTGTATTTTTTAAGGAATAAATATGGCGAGTCAAGTTAAGGGCTTCACGCGAGTGATTAAAGCTGCGGGGTATTCCCTTAAAGGTTTGAAGGCAGCTTGGGTTAATGAAGCCGCATTTAGGCAAGAATCTGTTGCTGCAATTATCGCGATTTTTATCGCATTTTATTTAGATATCAGCTATATAGATAGGATTTTGTTAGTGAGTTCTGTTGTTCTGGTGGCAATAGTCGAATTACTGAATAGCGCGATAGAAGCCGTAGTTGACCGTATCGGAAGTGAATATCATGAACTTTCAGGGAGAGCTAAAGATATTGGTTCTGCCGCGGTATTTGTGAGTATCGGTTTAGCGTTGTTTATTTGGGTACTCGTATTATGGCAGCGCTATTTCCCTGGTTAAGGTGTTTGGTTACTTAATCAGGTAAAAAGAAAATAAATCGATAACAAATGCTTAAATTGAGCGATTTAACTGTTCCAAATCTTCATTTACCTGTATATACTCACAGCTTGACTGTATAAACAAACAGGGGAACGGAATGAAAGCACTGACGGCTCGACAACAGCAGGTTTACGATCTAGTGCGTGACCACATTTCGCAGACGGGTATGCCTCCTACACGCGCTGAGATAGCAGCAAGCCTTGGTTTTCGTTCGCCTAATGCGGCAGAAGAACATTTAAAGGCCTTAGCGCGTAAAGGGGTTATTGAAATCGTCTCAGGTGCATCTCGAGGTATTCGTCTGCTTCTTGAAGAAGAAACCGAAGATCAGGGGTTGCCTTTGATTGGGCGTGTTGCCGCTGGCGAACCATTATTAGCACAGGAACATATTGAGAGCCACTATCAAGTTGACCCTGAGCTGTTTAAACCACATGCAGATTTCTTATTGCGTGTGAATGGGATGTCCATGAAAGATATTGGTATTATGGATGGCGATTTATTAGCTGTGCATAAAACACAAAATGTACATAACGGGCAAGTAGTGGTTGCACGTATCGAAGATGAAGTCACTGTTAAACGTTTTAAGCAACAGGGTAACCGTGTTGAGTTAATAGCAGAAAACCCAGAATTCGAACCTATTGTTGTTGACTTGCGTCAGCAAAATTTCACTATTGAAGGTTTAGCGGTTGGGGTTATTCGTAACAGTGATTGGTATTAATTTTCGTTAGCAACCAGCTGTGTTACAGACGGTGAAGACGATTGCAGGCAGATTTCATGGTTTTATTCTGAAGTCTGCCTGTTTTGTTTCCTTTCTTATATTTTTCTCTTCTCTATTTTCTCTTTGCATTTCATCAAACGATCTAGCAGTCCGGCTATTTACTTTTTCTTAGGGGTTACAGGTTGTTCGTGGTTATGATGACAATGTTCATGATCTTGGCAGCTATTCACTTCGTCGCAATTTTTACATAAACCATGGTTTTCCACTACGGTATGCCTTAAGCGGAATTGGTGTTCATCTGCCAAATTAATAATTGCGGCTTCTATCGTTGTGCAATCACTTTCCGTTACGCTTCCGCACTGGTCGCAAATTAACATAACAGAGATATGGCTTGGGTTATCAAAATGGTGACAAACAACATAGCTGTTGGTTGATTCGATTTTATGGATAAAACCTTGCTCCATTAAGAACTCAAGGCCACGATAAACGGTAGGTGGCTTAGCCTGAGGTTCAATTTCACGTAGTAAGTCGAGTAAATCATAAGCACTGATCGCACCATGCTGTTGTGCTATTAGGCTCAATACCGTTTCTCTCTGTGGTGTCAACCTGACGCCTCTTGATTGGCAAATATGTTCTGCCATCGCAAGAACTTTTTTTTCACTCATCTTTTCCATTTTACTGACCCCACCCGTTGAAAAATGCAAATGTTTACTGCACACAAGTTTATCACAGTTTCTTGAACTATTGAGAATCAAGAGATGAATGCGGTGCTATCAAAAAATTTTAGCTTTGCTGAGTATTTTTTAACTAATAAAGAAAATATAGGGAATAATAAATGAAATATAAAAAATGATATTTAATTTTATTTAAAAATAAACAGATAAAATGAAACATATATTAAACAAATGTATTGTAAATGCATAACTCATGATGAACAATTAATTGAAAGATTTAGTTTTAATTTGATGTGATTTCAATTAAGACTTATCTTACCTTTAATTTACAACCTTCTTTTCTCACCCTCTAAAGCTTACTTTATGGGGTTAATGTTTATTATTTTTGCAGGAGCACAGATTAATCTTATTTTATTTATATATTATTAGGCAATGATTAAAGTCATTGCCTAATATATTTAGATTAGTATTTATATTCAATACCTAACCAATAATTACGACCTTCTTCGATATACCCATTAGTATATTCATATGACTTATCGAATAAGTTATTAACTGATGTATTAACAGATATTCCTTGTCCAAAGTCATAATCTAAACGTAGGTCAGTTTTAGCATATCCACGCACTTTGCTATCTGCATCGACATAATTAAAGGCCCAGCTTCTTGCTTCTTCGGTTACAGTGATGCTAAATGGCTCATAAGGGGTAAATTTCACCCAAGCGAAGGCTTTGTGGGTAGGTAATTCAGCAACATGTTTAACGCTGTAGTGTTTTGGATCAGCATGAATGTAGCCGTAACTTAAACCCGCTTCCAACCAATCGGTAATTTGCCCGTTAGTCCCTAAATCAATGCCAAAGTAGTCAACTTTGCCGCTGTTACGATTTTCGAGTATATAACCTCCATCCTGATTAGTACCGACACGATGCGCCATAATGGCATCAGTTACATGGTTATAATAGAGACTTGAAGTATATGACCAAGTGGGTGAGATATGTCCCTTGTAAGTCAAATCATAGGTAAGAGCACGCTCAGTATCGATATGTGGGTTAATGACGAATGTGTCGTCACTTTTCATTTTTTCTTTGGTATAACGCTCTTTTTGCGTTGGGAAACGGCTTCTTTCTGATATAGAAAATTGAACGGTATCTTTATTTTCTAAATGATAGCGAGCCATGACTTCCCAGTTGAACGCATGTTGGCTATTGCCATCGTATTTTTCAAAATCACCAGATTTGTAATCATAGCGCTTACCGTCAGCACTTTTGCGCCAGTCATAGCCAATACCACCAATAATATCTAAGTTATCCATGGCAACCCATTGATATTCGGTAGCAATAGAATAGGTATTATCTTTATAGCGGTCGAATGGGACATCTCTTTTGGCGCGTGCACGGTGGACATCTTCTTTCCAGTGTGCAGCAAATGACAGCATATCTAATTCACGCACGGTGAAGTCAACACGCATGTCAGCACCGTTACTGTAATCATCGTAACGGCTGTAGTTATAAAGGCCTTTTTCGTAATCTTTGACAGATTTATACTGATGAAGCGTATTTTTGAACGTATCGTGGTATAGGCGACTCTGTAAGGCGATATCGTCGGTGACTTGGGTTGTACCGTTGAAATAAATGCTTTCTTTATCATAAGCAGGCCACTGCCAAATTTGTTGTTTTTTATTCGTTACGCTAGGTGGACTATTTTTATCACCCTCTTGTTTTAAATAAGTCACGACGTATTCATCTGCTTCTCGTGGTGTCCAGCCTACTTTCACCATCATACGTTTGTCATCAGTTGCTGAATTCGGGCGACGGCCATTATTACCCGCTAATGGGTTATTATTTTCTGAGCCCGGTATTCCCATAAAGCGCTGCTTATATTGACTGCCACTGACTTGAATAAAGCCGAGATCGTTACGCCCCCCTAAACGTGCGCTGATATTGTGGGCGTTATCTGCACCGCGAGCAAAACCTTGGTTTAAGCTAATATTGGCTTCAAAGGGTTTTTGAGGCGTGGCGGTGGTTAAGTTGATAGCCCCGCCCATCAGGTTCGGGCCTTGTAATAGAGAGGTATAGCCGGTAGATAGCTCTACGCTGGCTAGCTCGCTAGTCATAAAGCGGCCAAGGTCTAGCGTACCGTCATAAGGCACGTAAGTTGGAATACCATCAAAGAAAATAGGTACTTGGCGGCTATCAAAACCACGTACATTGACTTGAGTTTCATTGCGGTTTCCTGATTTTTGAATAGAAACTCCTGGCATGGTACTCAGCGCCTGTGCGACGTTTGTTTTATTCAACTGCTTCATTTGGTTTTCTGTGATGATGTTAGCATCAGCGGCAAGCGGGGTGCTCCAAACGGACATCACATCGGTATTTTTTTCAGTGTTAGGTGAGGCTGCGTAGCCCTGTGTCGTGAATAAAGCCATCCCAATCCAATAGGTAATTTGTTTTATTTTCATTATGTCTTTCCAGTTTTGTAAATAACGATATATTATTTTTTATACAACGATATGCGTCATTAATCATAGGTGGATGCAGCCTACGGGGTAGGCTGTTTTTACGAACGGTTTTTCTGACGCTAACTTCTTAGCTTACTGCTTAAAGATCTTCACTTTTATATCTCGGGGTGCGGCGTAGTAAGGCGCTGATGTAACTAAGAGTGGCACACCAGTTTGCGCGAATGCTTCTATTGTTTTTAAATTAATTCCACCAGCAATGGATAACCGACAAGGTCGGTTTTGCTGCTTGGTGTGTTCTTGTAGTTGCTGAATTTGTTCAATGGGTAGTTTATCGAGTTGTACAATATCGGCTTGTGCATTGATGGCAAGAATGGCCTGCTCGTAATCATCTGCCTCAACAATAATCATTTTTTCTGGGGCCGCTTGGCGCAGTGTTTTTATATGGCTTGCCCAATCATCTGGATTTTCAAGGCATTGACGATGGTTGGTGAACAGTAAAATGCTTTCTGCGCTACCCGCTCGATGAATAATAGCGCCCCCTGCCAAAATCGCAGTTAAGGCAAGAGGCTTGGTATGAGGAATAGTTTTTCGAGTACACGCAAGCTGCCCATCCGGTTGATATTGGCGCAAAATACTGACCATTTGCTGGGTGTAGTGGCTGACACCACTACACCATTCAAGCACGTTTTGCACCGCTTTCCAGCCTTGATGCAAGGCTTCAATCGGCCCAGTGGCAGAAATTAAAACACTTTGCGGCTCAACAAGTTGGCCATCTTGAAAGTGGCAATCACAAGAGATCCCCAGCTTCTCTAGCATGCGTTTGGCGATATTCAGCCCACTGATACAACCTCCGAATTTGGATGTAAAGGTTATTACACCCATTTGAGAGTGCAAGCCGAGTGCCCGTGTGGTGAGGTCACCGTATTGAATGTCATCTAGCAGTAGTTGGTCGATTAATGTATCGGGTAGGTAAATCATAATGTCAGTTCCGATTCATCAACCACATCCCAAGATACCATCGCCCAATCTCTGGATGGATAAGGAATTGTTTTACCTAAAGCCGTTTGTTCATCATAGTACTTACGTAAGATAGCGGTTTCTTCTGGTGTGATATTTTTAAGAGACCAATTGACGCTGTCAGCGAAAGTGTCAAAGCTATCAAACCCACCTTTCTTAGGACTTTTGATAAAATCAACGCGCGCATTAATGCCCATTTGATGCAAAATATTCACGGCGTAAATGTAGGTTGGCAAACGAATAACTTCGCGGCCTATCTTGCGAATAATGTGTTCATCAATAAATGTTGGGTTGATGGTATGAGTGGTGTAAACCCGTAATTTTGTTTGGCGATTGAGCTTGAGTAAAGCGGCTTTTAAATCATCAACGAGTGTTGAACGCGATGCCACTGAAATATCCACTTTTGGCAATGAACTCCAATCATCTTCCCATGCGAGTACTTCAAAGCGTGCATGGTGAATAGCGAGTTCTTTTGCGCGCAGTTCAGCCATCTCAAGCATGCCACGACTATAATCAATACCAATAACATCTTTGAATTCATTCGCAAGACACAGACTGATGGAGCCAGGGCCGCAGCCCACATCAAGCAGTGTTTCAGCACCTGTTAAATCCATTAATTTGCGAAACTGGACTAAATATGGGTCATTGGGGTTAGCGCAAGTTTGCGCCATTTGTTGTGCTTTTTTATCCCAATGTTCCGGTTCTTTACGGCTTCGTTGAGCTTGTTGCATATGTTGCTGGTACATTTTTGCAAAATCGATTTGATTGATTAACATGGCTTCTGACCTTAACTAGAAAACGCTGATGGAAACTGAAAGTGAGATTGAATGCTATGTTTATCCACATTATAGAGGGCTGCTAAGTTAGTAAGTGTTAACATACATTTAGATAACCCTTGCCTTGCTTTGTGGTGCTTATCGAGCAAAATAACATTATCAGCGATAGCAGCGGCATGCTGTGGATGGTGAGTTGACATCAAAATTGTCATACCGCGAGATTTTAATTTTTCTATTTGCTCAAGTAGGCGAATTTGATTACCAAAATCAAGGCTAGCGGCAGGTTCATCCATAATTAGAAGTAATGGTTTTTGTATTAAAGCCCTTGCTATCAATACTAATTGCTTTTCTCCTCCACTAAGCGTGCTGTATAGGCGTGATGCTAAATGTGAGATATTCAGATGCTTGAGTTGTTGATAGGCTAAATTTTTTTCTGTTTCTTTAGGAACCGAAAATAATGAAATATGCGGTGTTAAGCCCATCATAACCATATCAAGTACCGTGAAGGTAAAGGGGGTATCATGAGCTTGGGGAACATAGGCGACAGTTTTGGCGATTTCGCGTGGTTTAAGGTTCTTAATCTCTTGCCCATTGAGCCATACCTTACCTTTAATTGCCGGTAATAGTCCCAGTAAAGTTTTCATTAAAGTGGTTTTACCGCAGCCATTGGCGCCTAATAAGCAGCTAATCTCACCTTTAGGTAACGAAAGATTAATACCGTCAATGATTGATATGCCATGATAACCAATAGCGACCTCTTGCAAAGACAAAATACTCATTTCACCCGCCTTGTCTGTAACAAAATAGCCAAAAAGAAGGGGGCGCCAATTGCGGAGGTTAAAATGCCTATGGGTAATTCAATTGCCGCAATAGTCCGTGCTAAGGTATCTGTAATGAGTAATAAAATAGCACCAATTGCCAGTGATGCAGGGAGCTGATAGCGAAAGTTAGCGCCCACTATCATTCGAGTGATATGTGGCACAATCAAGCCTATCCAGCCAATAATTCCCGCAATAGAAACCGCACTTGCCGTGAGTAAGGTGGCACAAACAATGAAGATAGCACGGGTTAAACTGACGTTGATCCCAAGGCTTTTGGCTTCTTCATCCGATAAACTGAGTAAATTCATTCGCCAGCGTAATAATAATAACGGAATAATACCGATAACCATCATCGGTAACACGGAGACTAAGTCAGCTTGGGTAATCGATGACAATCCACCTAACAACCAAAATGTGATGGAAGGCAGTTGAGTGTAGGGATCGGCAAGAATTTTCATTAAGGAGATGGCAGAACCACATAGTGCACTGATGGCAACACCGACCAGCACCAAGGATAAAATAGGATCATGCTGCCGCGCTAATCGAGCAATAAAACAGACTAAGGAGACGGTGATTAGCCCACCAATAAATGCGCTCAGTTGAATGTAAAATAAGGATTGGCCAAAGAAAATACCGATAACAGCACCCACGCCAGCACCGGCAGAAACACCTAAAATATCAGGAGAAACTAATGGGTTACGGAACATACCTTGGTAAGCTGCTCCTGCAATAGCCAGACCTCCACCAATGACAATAGCGGCTAACGTGCGAGGAAATCGTATTTGCCAGAAAATGGTTTTATGGCGCGGGTTGCTCAACTCGTTATGAGAAGATAACTGGCTGACAAATAGATGATAAAGCTCATTGAATGTAAGTGAGTACTTACCACTTATTAAGGCGATAATAAAACTTATTAATAAAATGATGATTAATAAAAAGGATCTTCTCCCTTGTCTCAGTACATCATTCATGATTTTTCCATGAGCAACTCAACTTGCTGTGCCGTTAATGATGAATGGTAGAAATGAGTAAAAAACTCAGCGATATCATGCTTAATATTCGCAGCAATATTTTTATCAAAATGGCTTTGTAGGCGTCTCATTCCCAATAGGCGGTTAACCCCTGGAGGCCCATCTAACCAACCAAATGGCATGCCACTAAATAGTAATAATTGGTTGTTGGCAATGGCATCAAGGCCTCTCCATAATGCGGAATTTGTCATTAATTCAATGGATTCGTCATATTGAGTTATAATGATGTCAGGGTTCCATTGATATAATTGCTCCATAGAAACCGTAGTCAGACCATGGAAATTAGGAATATCAACCACATTACGTAACCCGAGCATTTCAATCGCTTCAGTATGAATTGAGCCTTTAGCGCCAGTTTCTAAACCTTTTGCTCCTCTTGCAAGGTAAAAACTCAGCGATTTTTGTTGGTTTTGATTGGCAAATAAAGTGGC
Source organism: Providencia sp. PROV116 (assembly GCF_028482485.1). Classification (NCBI taxonomy): domain Bacteria; kingdom Pseudomonadati; phylum Pseudomonadota; class Gammaproteobacteria; order Enterobacterales; family Morganellaceae; genus Providencia; species Providencia sp. PROV116. Next base: position 41,197 of record NZ_JAMPQO010000036.1, read on the forward strand.
ATCATTAATATAGCGTTGAGCGAGTTGGCTCAATGTTTGAGCCTGCGGGATAACGCCTAATATTTCACCTAGTTGTGTAAGTTGTTGAGGTGAATCTTTTAACCCGCCGGCGATTAATAAATAAGGTACATGAGTTTGTTTGGCGACCTTTTCCGCTTGTGAGCGATAAGTTTCGTCAATGTTTCCAGTATCAATGATCAAATCTGGGCTATAAGACAGCAGTTGCTCAAGAGAAAGGGTGCTCCCACGGCCTGCTAAGCGGCCATAAACAGGCAGCTCAAGCCATTGTGGTGCAAAAAGGCCGGTTTGCCCTTTTTTCAGCGAAATAGAGGCGAAACCCACCATCTTTTCAGGAGCTAATGCGAACATCAGTAAGTCGGAAGGAGGACCTGAACTGATGACTCGGTGAATATTTTCTGGTGCTGGGAGTTTTCCAAATATGGCCGCTTCGACGGCTAGGCGAGTTTGTGCAAAGCTCGGCAAGCTGTAAAAAATAGCCAGTGCTGCACTGGATTTAAGGAACTGCCTACGATTGATTGCCATAATCTAATTTTATTGCTTCGTTATGATATTAATTATATAACGCGAAAATTAGCGGAGTCATGATAGAGAGTCAACTATAAAAGTTGCCGTGCTCAGAAAATTCGATGTTTATGTGATGTAAATCAGTAACAAAGATTGCTATCCATTAATAGATAGCAGAACATAGTTATCGTTAACGAATTGGATATCGCTTTGAACTTATGAAGAAAAAAAGACCTTCTCTGCAGGATGTTGCCGACCAAGTTGGCGTCACAAAAATGACGGTGAGCCGTTTTTTACGAAACCCAGAGCAGGTTTCAGAAGCTTTGCGTGATAAAATTGCTCAAGCGGTGGAGGCTTCCGGGTATATTCCGAATAAGGCGCCCGATATTTTATCGAATTCAACCAGTCATGCTATTGGGGTATTGCTCCCATCTTTAACTAACCAAGTTTTTGCCGAAGTGATCCGTGGAATTGAAGCGGTGACGGACCGTCATGGTTACCAAACCATGCTCGCTCACTATGGTTATTTAGCAGAAAAAGAAGAAGAGCGGCTGACCTCGCTACTTTCTTATAATATTGATGGTGTGATTTTAGCCGAACGAACACATACTGAACGCACGTTACGTATGCTGAAAACTGCGGGGATCCCCGTTGTTGAGATTATGGATAGCGTTTCACCTTGCCTAGATATCGCAGTGGGTATCGATAACTTTGAAGCTTCCCGCCAAATGACCCAAGCGATGATTGAGCGTGGCTGCCGTAAAGTTGTGTATTTAGGGGCAAGGCATGATGAGCGTACTTTTATTCGTTTAAAGGGTTATGAGCAGGCCATGCTCGATGCAAATCTTGAGCCTCGTAATGTGATGACACAAGCGAGCTCATCGTATTCGCTAGGCGCCCAACTACTGCACGATTGCCGCGCTAAATACCCAGATACCGACGGTTTATTTTGTACCAATGATGACTTGGCGATAGGGGCGATTTTTGAGTGTCAACGTCTAGGGATTCAAATTCCACAAGACCTTGCTATTTCAGGTTTTCATGGCCATGACGTAGGGCAAGTGATGACGCCAAAACTGGCAAGTATTTTGACGCCAAGGGACCAAATGGGGCGCAAGGCGGCGGAAGTTTTGTTGGCGAGAATGTCTGGTAAGAAGCTTGTCGAGACGCATTTTGATGTGGGGTTTAGTCTCCTCACTGGCGAAAGTATCTAATTTTATCCGTCATACTTCGCGCCGTAGTGTGAATTATTTACGATAGCTTTATTTGTTGAACTTCAAATTATTAAAAACTCATATCTTGGCACCCTCTATATTATTGCGATAACTATCACAGATCTGCTTTTTTCTTCGCCAATTTAATTGCTAAATAATTCCCTACTGATGATAATGTTACCCGTAACTTGTTACCGGTAACAAATGCCGGTTTTTAACTAAAGCCAGGACAATAGTGAATATCTGAGGAGTTTCCTATGAATGATACCCAAAAACAAAACTATACATTTGTACTAATGGGGGTATCGGGTAGTGGTAAGTCTGCTGTTGCTACAGGTGTCGCACAGCAACTGCAAGCTGCCTTCCTTGATGGTGACTTTCTTCACCCTAAATCAAATATTTTAAAAATGGCATCGGGTCATGCATTAAATGATGATGACCGTAAACCTTGGTTAGTTGCATTGAACAATGCCATTTTTGCAATGCAAAGAACAAATAGGGTATCTCTGGTGGTGAGTTCCGCATTGAAAAAAAGCTATCGAGATATCTTAAGAGAGGGGAACCACAACCTCTATTTTATTTACCTAAAAGGTGATGCGGTTGTTATTGAAGAAAGATTGAAAGCACGTAAAGGTCATTTCTTTAAGCCTGAAATGCTGAAATCGCAATTTGATGCCTTGCAAGAACCTGGCGCGGATGAACTTGATGTGCAGGTTGTTGATATTCGCCCATCCTTAGAAAACGTGATTGAAAATACGTGTTCTACTATTCGTAAGATTGTCGCTGGAGATAACTAATGAATACCCCAGAAACATTAAGCACGTTAACGCTCGTGCTGACGGCGGTTGGCTCGGTTGTTTTACTGCTCTTTTTAGTGATGTATGCTCGTTTACACGCATTTGTCGCGCTCATGATCGTTTCTATTGGTGCGGGTTTGTTTTCAGGTATGCCAGTACAACAGATCACTGAAACCATGCAAAAAGGCATGGCGGGAACCTTAGGATTCCTTGCTATCGTAGTCGCTCTCGGAGCAATGTTCGGTAAAATTCTGCATGAAACAGGTGCTTTAGATCAGATTGCGAATAAGCTACTGAATCTGTTTGGTGAAAAAAATGCGCATTATGCAGTGGGTGTCGCAGGGTTGATTTGTGCTCTACCACTTTTCTTTGATGTGGCGATTGTTTTGTTAATCGGTGTGGTGTTTGCGGTAGCGAACCGCACTGGCCATAACGTTGTTCGCCTTGCTATCCCATTATTTGCAGGGGTTGCCGCTGCGGCTGCGTTCTTATTACCGGGGCCAACACCAATGTTGGTTGCATCACAAATGGGTGCAGATTATGGCTGGATGATTTTAATTGGGCTATGTGCTGCTATCCCTGGCATGATTTTAGCGGGACCTTTATTTGGTAAATTTATCAGTAACTTTGTTCATATTGATATTCCAGCGGATTATCAAGCGCCAAATACAGAACATGGCAGAATGCCAAGCTTTGGATTTAGCTTGTGTTTAGTGCTTTTCCCATTGGTATTAGTGGGTTTAAAAACCATCGGAACACATTTAGTTGAAAAAGGAACCACGCTTGAGCATTGGTTAGAGTTTATCGGTCACCCTTTCACCGCATTACTGTTAGCGTGTTTACTGGCGATTTATGGCCTAGGTTTCCGTTATGGTATGGATAAAGAAAAAGTCATGGCGATTTGTTCTGCAGCGATTCAACCCGCTGGGATCATTTTACTGGTAACGGGTGCTGGTGGCGTATTTAAACAAATTTTAGTGGATTCAGGTGTTGGCCCTGCGCTAGGTGATTCTTTAATTGGTGCTGGTTTACCGATTGCGGTTGCTTGCTTTGTATTAGCAGGAGCAGTACGTGTTATTCAAGGCTCTGCAACGGTTGCATGTTTAACCGCAGTAGGCTTAGTACTCCCAGTTATCAGTGAGCTAGGTTACTCAGGAGCACAGCTGGCGGCTTTAGCGATTTGTATCTCTGGCGGTTCATTGATCTTAAGCCATGTGAATGACTCCGGTTTTTGGCTATATGGCAAGTTTACTGGTGCGACAGAAGCACAAACGTTAAAAACATGGACGGTAATGGAAACTATTCTTGGCACGACAGGGGCAATTGTTGGTATGGTGTTCTTTATGTTCTTGTAATACGGTTTATAAAAACACACCAAAGTTAAATTCATTGAATTAAACGTCATCAAAGCGCCCACAATCAAGTGGGCGTTTTTCTTTATTAGCTTAAATTAATTTTAGGAATAACAATTTCATTGTGATGCTGTGGGGAGCTAATGCGTTTAGCGTGACCCGGTGATAATTCAATATGTGTAGTAAAAAATGAGGCTAACCCTAAGTCATGAGTAGACAAGAAAATAATTGATTTATCTAATTCAAACTCTTGTTTCATTAATTGTAAGAATGAGAGTGCATCAGAGGTTGCCATAAATGATGTTGATTCATCTAAAAATAGCATGTCAGGTTGTTTTAATAGAGCAAGGACGAGCTGTAACTTTTGTTTTTCCCCGGTAGAGGCGGCGATGTCAGTGACGAGTGTATCGTCTAATGTTTCTTTACTTATCAGTAAATTCGGGCAACATAATTTGGTTAGTCGAACAATGATACTGTTATCGAATACACCGTAGAAATTAAAATTGTCACGAATGCTGCCATGAATGAATGCTGAAATACCATTATGGTAGGCAATTTTTTCGGTTAAAAAGGATTGGGAAATTTCATCGATACCAATACCATTGATTGTAATATCCCCTGATGAGTATTCTGAAGTTCCACATAAGGCTTTCATTAATGATGTCTTTCCTACTCCTGAAATACCCGTAATACCGATGACATCACCGGGTTTGGCTTCAATATTGAGCGGGTTAATAATCGTTTTACCATGAATACTAACGCTAAGATTTTTTGCACTAAAATGTGTTATTGAATCTGTTGTTATGCCATCTACTTTGAAATGAATAAGCTGATTGTTTTTTAACTGAGCAATACTGGATTTGATATGAAATAGATGTGTTTTTACTATAAATAAGCGATTAATCGCACTTGTAATTGCACCAGAAAGTCGACCATTAATGATCATTACGGCGATAATAGAAGCTAAGCTTAAGCTTCCGTCACCGATAGCCAAATAGCTAGCTATGTACATTACTATCATGGATAAAAACGTATTTACTTTGATAATTTCCATCCAATGGTGATTGGCCTCGTTTAGTTTTAATTTTATTTTTTCATCTTCATTGGTTTTTATGCTGATGTACTGCTTAAAATAGTCATCTCTGGCAAAACAAAGCTCATGTTTTTTTTGTTCTAACGAGTAGTACATGGCTGATTTTTCATAGTTTAAGGTGTTAGCTCTTAGCATATTTTTGTAGGATAGAAAGCGGATGTGCAGACATAAAAAGATAAACCCAGCGTAATAGCTCAATAGCAATAATGAATAAAGACCTAACATGCCAACAATACAAAATGAAAATAAAATAGCTAACCCAATATCATAAATAATTTGTGGCTTAATTTCCCATACCTGTAAGATTGATGCTTCTGCTGTTCTTACCTTAATTGAGGCACTTTTACAGCTAGATTGTTTTAATAAGTTAACAAAATAACGATTAAAAATACTGATATTAAGCTTTATTTTTTTTATATTTTGTTCATTAATAATATGTTTGATGAAAAACTCTAAGCCAATGACGACAATAAAAATAAAACTGATATACAATAAAGAGCTTACAGATTCGCTATAAACTAACCGAGAATTAAAGAGATTTGAATATAATGGAAGTAGTAGCGCAAATACAATTAAAGGTAACGAAAATAAACTAGACTTTGGTGTTAGTTTGATTAGTGATTGGTATATACTATCTTCATTAAGTGTTTTTTCATTAGATGAAAATGAAAATAAATTTTTACTTTCAATGAGTTGTGGTGTTATGGTTAGATCGGTTGTTAAGTTGGTCAGCTGACCACTTTGATTTTTGATAATAATATATTTTCCATCTGTTATCTCCATAATAAAGAGTAACGGTAGTTTTTTTTCACTGAAATCAATGATGGGAATATATTGATAAGTGAAAAAATCATTATCAATAAATTCATTGATGTTATTTAGAATATATTTATTATCATACGAGATCGCCGGAGTCGTAAAAGGCTCTCCTAATATTTTAAAGTATTGATTAATAATATCATGAAAATTACTTGCTTTCATATTCCTCACCTTTTAGGAAGCAGGCATTAACTCCCACATTATCTTCGACAGGCTTTAGTGCTTTAATCGAAGCATTAGGCGTGTTTCGTTTAATTAATATCGTATTATAGACGGTATATGTCATTGCGGAATCAAAGGAAATATTATTACCGTAGGTGCAGTAAATATCTACAGATTTGACTTTTTTATTATCAATAACTTGTAAAACTTCACGGCTAAAGGTTAATGACTTGGCCATGATATTTTTATTATTGAATTCCTCAGTTTCATCCGTATTTTTTTCTTTAATTCCCGTTAAAAGAGCTTTGTCTTTATTTTTTTCTACTTCCATTGCACTTGCTAATACATTCGCAAGTAATACAGCCATCAACAATGTCATGGTTGCGACGGCTGCCGATAATGCTGAAATAAAACCCAACATATAATCACCAAACGTTAAATGTAATATTATCGCTAATTAGAGCGGTTAAATAATTAAGAACAGATATTTTTTTACTTGATATATAGATCATAACCGGCAAGCCATCATGGTCAGCGGAAATAATAGTATCTTGTTCTGGAGTCACTTGTACCGAATAAAAGCGCTCTTGGCCCATCCTTTCACGATCAGTAAAAGAATCGGCACTAATTTTGGTGACCTTACCGCGAATAATTTTTTTAAACCCGGGAGAGTTCACAACTATTTTTACAGGTAGCTGAGGAGAGATAAAAGGACGATATTTTGCCAATATTTTACCTTCAACAACTCGGCTATTTTGCTGTTTTTTAATTACCATCACTAAGTTTGAGGCTTCAACGTAAGAACCTTTTTCTAAGTCTTTCTCTATACTTAGAACAACTCCATCTATGGGCGATAATACGCTATTAGCCCTGATTTTATTTCTTAGTAACTCCATTTGTCCGCTATTTTCTAGTTTCTCCTTTTTTAAGCGATTAAGTTGATCTTCATTTTCTTGTATTTCACCAATAAGGCGTGCGGTATATTTTTTTTCAGATAATGCAATTTCTCTAAGTATCCTCTGACCATTCAATTCACCTGTTGTAATCAGTGACATAGTTCTACTGATTTCAGAATTATTATTCAATTTTTCAATTTCAGGAGCTCGTGCGGTGGATAATAAACTTCCTTTTTTCTTCAAAATGTTAATTTGGTTTTCTAATTCAGCAGACTCTTTAATTTGTGCAATATATTGAGCTCGTAAGCTAGTAACTTCCATACCTAACAAAATGTAGCCATATAGTTCTCGGTATGCACTTAGTGTTTTACTTTTCAAATTTTTTGCAATCGAAAAATATTCAGATTCATTACTAATACTTCCATCAAGGATCTTATTTAATAAAATTTTATTATCTTCTAGCTCTTCAATACGTTCACTGGCAAACTCAACAAGATTTGTTAGTGTTCTTTCTTGATGCAATACATCTATATTCGTATATGAAAACAAAATTTGGTCTTTTTCTACTTTGTCTCCGGTTTTGATACTAAATTGATTAATGAAGCCAGATGCTGGACTCACGATTTCTAATCGATTAGATACCCCAGAGATAATACCTTCTCCGGGGGAAGAGACTTCAATTTCAGCTAACAAGATATAACCAATAAATAGCGACGTGATACCAAAAAGAATTTTTACTTTTTTAGGTATTCTGTATAGCTCTTTAGTAATTAACGCTAATTTATTCGGTTTTTGATATAATATTTTAAATGAATAAATAAACTTATTATATATCTGATTTAATTTATGAAGATGACGTTTCAATTTTGGCTAGCTTCCCAATTAATTGGACATATTCCATTTTGTTTTTCATATCTGCTATCATGATTTCTGCAATGCGCTTTTCAATAGTTAACATGTCAAATAAAGTATTAACCATTTCATAGAAAGAGGACTGCGATATTTCATATTCACGTTGCTGACTTTTAATAATAGAATGCATGATATTTCGTTGCTCTTGTAAGCCAGCTAATTCAGTCGCATTTGAATTAGCAATGAGCTTTAGATTTTTAATTTTTGCAGTTGATTCTTTATATTTATAATCAGCTTTTTCTTTTGCTGCTTCATATGATTTAAATTGTGATAACTCAGTGAGTTTTTTATCCATATCAAAAATATTTAATTTCATCTCCATACCGATATAGGATTCATTACGGTTTCTCGTTTGATCAAGATATCGTTCTTCTGCGATTAGATTAATGTTAATGAAAGAATTTTGTTGATACGCACTTTCTTTCATCGAATCCGCTTGCATTTTCAATATATTATATTCGATATTTTGTTGAATATTCTCGCTATCAATAATCGTCGATTTTAAATTTTTGAGGAGAGCTGGTGGAACTAGCACGCCATCTTTCGGAAATGATATCCCAGAGGCAAGCTCAATATTGGATTTATATTGTTCAATTTCTTTTTCTATATTTGTTCTTTCTGTTTCAATACGTTGCATTAATAATGAAGCTTGCTCTACATCACTAGATTTAGCAACTCCGCTTTTATAGCGACGATTAATTGAACTAAAAATATCTTTTGCATTGTTATTTAAAATTTCCGTCGTTTTTGTTAGTTCACTAAGGTAATGGATACCAATAAGATTGTTGGTGATAGTGCTATAAAGATCGTCTTTTTCTTTGTTCAGAGAAAGTTTTGATACCTGTAGTTTTAGGTTTTTTTCATTAAATCGATGACGTAATGTGCTGTCATATACCATTGAAGTTGCAGTGATATTACTATTAATACTGTTATCACTATTTTTAATTTTACTTGATGCTGATACTTTAGGAAGATAAAAATAATCAGTTTGTTTAGCTCGATAACCTTCTGCTTCTAATTCTAATACTTTCACTTTGATAGGATTAGAATTTTCTAATACACGATTAATAAAGGATTGAAAGCTTTCAACTTTTTCAGTTGCAAAACTATAATTAGGTAATAATAAAGGTGCAAATAAACATAACGCTAGGGGGATAGTTCTCATTTTTTACTCCATCGATAATAAGGTTAATAGTTTTTTTCGACTTTCAATTGTTTTTTCTTTTAGCCATTTAGTGGTTTGATTAATCTTTGATATTTCTGCTGATATTTTCTCATTGTCAGCTTTTCTATTGACTTTTTCTTTTAATAAATAAGCGTTTAATTTTATTTTCCAGTCATCATCTGCATTTTTGATTGATCGTAAAACAGTTAAATTTTCTTGTGCTGTCGTAGATAAGGTTAAGAGATGCGTAGTGATTTGGTTTGTTAATTCATTATTTTCAGGAATAGACACGATTTTCTGTGCGATATTGATATTGACATCCTGTAAGTTTGAAAGTGTTTCTTGAATTTTATTTAATTCTTCGGTGTGTATTGTTGATGTTTTTGCCTTAGATTTCTTATTTTCTTTTTGATAGAAAAAATTAAAGAAATTCAAACTTACTAAGAGTAAAACAGAAACAGAAACCCCAAGGATAGAGGTTAAGAATGCAAAGGACATTGAGTTAAGTGCCATAGATATAGATGAAATCATGGCATTCATTTTTTCAGAAACATCTCCGTCACCAGATAATGATGCAGAAATAGCGGTGATCATTCCTGTCAATCCGATAAAGGTACCGATTAGTCCTAAGGAAACAGATACGGATGCGGATAGTTTGGTCTGATTCGATAGAAATACATAATGACTTAACTGATTTTTTTTGAATACTTTATGGCACAAAAAGATAATTAATGGATAAATATAAATACCAATCATGGTATAACTTATCTCTGGTGCTAATGAAAGGCATTGCTGAACCATTTCTTGTACTGCTTGTATGAAGAAACAAGCAAGAAATGTCATTGCATAAAAAAGTAATCCGATATAATACATTTATTTATAATCCCAATAGATACATGAATTCCAACCTGGGCAATGTTCACTTGCTCCTTGTTGTAGAACAATTTCTTTATTGATTCCAAGACTTTTAATTAACGATGTTATATAAAGTAAGTTATATGTATTTTTCTCCTTACTACCACTTATTTTTTTATCAATATAACCACTCAGTATGATTTTATTCCCAGGGCTATCTTTAAATTCTTTACTTAATAGCTTAGTTTCATCATTCGAAAGATGAATACCACCCTTAAAACTGAGAAGTTTATTTTTTAAGTCTAATTGTACTTTTTCAAAACGTAATTCACCGTAGTTAATATATTGCTCGACAGATTTCATGCCACTAAAAATGAAAACCATAGAAACAAGTATTATTATACAGAGTGTTCCACTTAATCCATCTACCATAGGTGCTAGCTCATCGTCTGAACCATCATAATCTTCTTCTTCTGACATAAAAATTTCATTTAGTTATTAAATATATTATGAGGGTGTATTATAAATAGGTTTGATTTGAGTTCATCAGAGTTTAAGACCAAAAATAACGAATGTGAGGTCACTCTATATTCGAGCTCATGTTATTTTTAGTAAAATCGATATAATGCGGTTTATTAATCGATGCTAATTACTATTAGCGTAGGAACTCACTTTTTAAATAATAGTTTAATAATATGACGAATATAATAAAATCAGTTGAATCAAATAACATAACGATCAAAAAATTTAAGGTTCAGGGGCTTGATTTAATTGTTACAACCCCGAATGGAACAGTCGAAAAAATAGAAAATGGGCTTTCTGAAATTATTTTAGGGGATATAGTTTTATTAACTGAGCAAGGTTACGTATTATCGCAAGATGAAATTTTATCATCGATAACGATGAATATTGGTGCTGATGCAATCTACCTCAAAGAACAATTTATCAGTGAAACGGTCGAACTCGCTGAAGATATAGATACTAAAAAAGATGAAGATGATGAAGAAAAACAGTTTGCAGAAAAGCTAGCAGAGTTAAATCAAGAAAATCAAAAATTAGCAAAAGAGGTTCAAGCCTTAGAGTCCCAGACTGAGAAACAAGAAGAGCAATTAAGCTCTTCATTGACAAAATTATCCGAAGCAAAAGCCCAATTAAAAGAACAAATTAAATCAGAGAAAAGTAAAAAAGAGAGTGTGAGCGATCCCGCATTACCTCCATCACCACCACCTATGCCAGCGAAATCTTCAACTTCATCTGAATCTAGTACTCCTGCGAATAAAACACCCGAAAACCCCATAGTCATTAAGCCAAAAACTCAAGTTTTTATTCAAGGGAAACTAAGTGAAGAATCAGACTCTGGGAAAAAAGATGACGGTATTACAAATAATAATAAACCAACGTTTATTGGTACCGTTTCCCTTGATTCTCAGGCATATCTTATTTTGGATGGTATAAAATACCCAATTACAGCGGATAAAGAAGGACATTGGTCATTAAAAATAACTAAACCGTTAAAAGACGGCGTGTATGAATATGAACTCGCTGCCTCAGCTGATGGTAGTAACCCTTTAATTTTAAAAAATAAAATAATTATTGATACTCAATTAGAGAGCCTGTCGGTGAACTTAGAGGAACACAGCGACAGCAGTATTCTGGGTGACAAGCTGACCAAGCACAACACCCCGACATTCGCCGGTCAAACCGAGGCGAACAGCACCGTGACCCTCCAGATTGCGGGACAAGAATTGGTGACAACGGCGGATGCACAAGGCCGTTGGCGCGTCACGGTTGAAAAACCGCTGGCCGATGAACAACATAATTACACAGTGACGGCGGTGGATGTGGCCGGCAACACAAAAGCTGTCGCGGAGACAGTGACCATCAAAACGACGTTGCCGGCGGCCACGGCGCAATTAAAAGATATTCAAGGA
>NZ_JAMPQO010000037.1:0-24787 GCF_028482485.1 Providencia sp. PROV116
CCTTCAGAATTACACAACCTTTTTTTTTAAAAAAAACTCCGTTTGCGGATAAAATAGCCATCTTGTGCTTTTTCGCTGCATAACGATTATAAAAGAAGCGACTTCATGCCTATAATTCTAACTTTAGCAGCCTACTTGGCTCATAAATTCATAATGAATTAGCGAGTTATTTAACTGCCATCCTTTATTTCTTTTTATGGTTATCACTATGAACACACTTTTACGCCCTTATTTAGGTATCTATCCTTCTATTAATGCACGCGTTTTCATTGACCCATCTTCTGTTGTAATTGGAGATGTTCGCATAGCTGATGATGTCAGTATTTGGCCTCTCAGTGTTTTGCGTGGTGATGTTAACTATATCTCTATTGGCGCACGCACCAATATCCAAGATGGCTCAGTACTACATGTCACACATAAATCTGCCAGTAACCCTGAGGGGAACCCGTTAATTATTGGAGAAAATGTCACCATTGGTCATAAAGTCATGTTACATGGTTGCACTATAGGGAATAGAGTACTGGTTGGAATGGGCTCAATTGTTATTGATGGGGCTATAGTCGAAGATGACGTTATTATTGGAGCTAACAGTTTAGTAACTCAAGGAAAAAGGCTCGAGTCCGGTTACTTATATACAGGGAGCCCAGCAAAAGCCATCCGAAAATTGACTGATGCTGAGTTAGGTCATTTACGGTATTCAGCGAATAACTATGTTGAATGGAAAAATAACTATTTAGCTTCTGATAATACGTAAAGCCCGTCTTCACCATCGAAGCCTTGTTCAATCAAGGCTTCAAACTCTTCTTCTATATCCCATCGATACTGCTGAAATAGCCTCAGAGGTGTTTCTTCTTTACCATAGCGTTGAAATAGCAATGACTGAGGAATTGCACATTCGGCAAGCATTCCACTGATCAATACAGGAAAACGTACTTGCTTGGATAGCTCATCCCACTCTTCTCTATCAGGAAATTGAATTTGCTGATTCACCCTTTCAACTCCTTATATAAAGCAGATAAAACAGGTGTAATTTCAGGAAGAACGCCATGCCATAGCTTAAAAGAAAACGCAGCTTGTCCTACAAGCATACCCAAGCCATCCGCTATCTTAGTCACTTGGTGTTGAGCCGCAAATTCAAGGAAAGGAGTTAATGACGATTGATAAAACATGTCATAACATGCAACTTGATGGCTAAATACATTTGGATCAATTGCAGGAACCTCTCCATTCACACCAGATGAAGTCGCATTGATGATCAGATCAAAATCAGCAGATACGATCTGCGAGATCTCCTTCCCACATATTTTCCCTAGCGCAGAAAATTCGTTAATTAATAACTCAACCTTAGAAAAGGTTCTATTTGTTAAAGTGATATCACAGCCATATTCTAAAAGTGGCAATAATGCCCCACGTGTTGCACCACCAGCACCAACTATTAATATTCGGCTACTTGGATGTACAAAATTCAAACGCTGTAAATCTAACAAAAGCCCCATTCCGTCGGTGTTGTCTCCCAGTAGTCGATTATCATCAAGCTTCATGATCGTATTAACTGCGCCACAAGTTTGAGCTCTGGCTGTTAATTCAGAAACGGCCTGAAAGGCGCGCTCCTTAAATGGCAATGTAATGTTTGCGCCCTTTCCACCTTGTGAAAAAAACTCTATTAAGCTTTGTTCGAAAACCTCTACTGGTGCTAGGATTTTTTCATATTTCAGTGAAATACCTGTTTGCTCTGCAAACATTTTATGTATAACAGGTGATTTACTGTGTTGAATTGGATTGCCAAAAACCGCAAACATTTCCATCAATATTATCCTTTACGATATAGTTGCCCTGTTTTTGCGTCTCTTATTTCAGAAGGATTTTGGCGGCCACCCACTATTCCATCAAGGACAGGAACACTTCCTTTAAATTGAGCAATTACTTCTTCTGTTGTTCTACAAGGCTCTAAACCACTTAAATTTGCACTTGTAGACACTAAAGGTTTGCCATAATGACGGCATAAGCTTTTTACTAATTCATGGTCTGTGACTCTCACTGCAATCGTATCAAACCGGCCAGTCAACCATTTTGGCGTCGTTGTTTTTGCGGGGATAACCCATGTTACTGGCCCTGGCCATGTTGCAAACATCGCTTGTTTCTGATCTTCCGTTAACTGCTCATCATCTATATAGTCTTTTAATTGTTCATAGCTGTCAGCAATAAGGATTAATCCTTTTTCCCAAGGGCGTTGCTTCAATTCTAATAAATTATGTACTGCCTTTTCACTATCTGGGTCACAGCCTAAACCAAATACGGCTTCTGTTGGGTAGGCAATAACCTCCTCGTGTTGTAATGAACTTATGATACTTTCAATTGCAGGTGTAGATATATTTGACATAGTTTTAACTCATTATTCTTCTTGTTGCTTACCGCAGCGTTTGCTGGCACAAAATAATCTTACTCCCTGTCCCCCCCTTTTTTCCATAAGTAATGGATATTCACAATACTTACATTTACCAGTAATAGGCTTATTATTTAATATAAACTGACAGTTAGGGTAATTATCACAAGCATAAAAAGTCTTACCAAAACGCGATTTTCTCTGTAATAAATTCCCTGTTTGGCATTGCGGGCAAAAAATTTTAGTTTCACCCGGCTTATCAATTAGCTCAATATGTTCACATTCAGGATAATTACTACAACCAATAAACATGCCAAATCGACCTTGCTTCAGCACTAAATCATGACTACATTTAGGACAATGTTGACCACTTAATACTTTAATAATATGACTTTCTACTGTAGGCCTTAGCGGCCTCATATAATGACATTGTGGATAACTTGAACAACCTAAAAAAGGCCCATGTGAACTATTGCGGATAACAAGCAAGGAATCGCATTCTGGACAATGTTCATTTTTCTCTGTATCGAAGGGCAGTTGTTTAGACATGTTTTTCTCTACTGTTGCTTTTAACTAAGTGACTCTGGTATACCCACCAGCCCCCGAGCTAACTACTCCATTGATTTCCATCTCAGTTAATATGGTAATTATTTGAGTAACAGGAATTTGGGTCTGTTCTGCAATGACATCTACTGGTGTCGCTTGGTACCCCACCATACCTAAAATTTTATTTTCTACCACACTAAACTCAAGTGATACCTTCTCTATAGGCAATTCTGTTTGTATCCAATTTAACCCATCACCAATATGTTGCAATACATCTTCAGGTTCAGCTAATAGATAAGCTCCTTGCTGCAATAGCCAATGGTTACCATGGAATGCAGAATTACCCAATGGAGCAGGCAATGTAAATAAGTCACGGTTTTGCTCTAATGCATATCTAGCAGTTATTAGTGATCCACTTTTCATTCCAGCTTCAATGACAACAACTGCTTTACTTAACCCACTAATAATACGGTTTCTCTTGGGAAATTGCTTAGGTAATGGTGGTACATCCGGCCAATATTCTGAAATCAACGCACCATAATTTTTAATCTTTTCAGCTAATTCAGCATGTTGACGCGGGTAAATATTTGCTAATCCGCTACCTAAAACTGCGATTGTTTCACCTCTATTATCTAGAGCTGCTTTATGGCTTATACCGTCGATGCCTAATGCAAGCCCACTAGTGATGGTTATACCATGATGAACAAAGCTCTTTACAAACAGGTTAGTCCATATTCTCCCATATTCACTTGCTCTACGACTGCCAACTATAGCAATTTGAGGCGCTACCAATAATTCACTTTTTCCCACAACAAATAATAAAAGAGGAGGACTGTAGATTTGCTTTAATAAAAAAGGGTAATGGGAATCACAGTAAGTAATCATTTGATGATGTTTATCTGAAAGCCATGCTTGTACTTTTTCTAGCCGGTGCATAGAGACATTCATAAATTGTAATTGCTGTATTTCATTCAAACCATGATGGTGTAAAGCCTGATAGCTAATTTTATTTAGTTGTTTTAGCTCATTAATTATTCTTACTGCATTCAGGGGCAATAGCCTTTTAACTTGAGACATCCTTAACCAAATTTCTTGGGTATCCATTATTGTCATCCTGACTCATTAACAAATAGGTTCTTTAGTGAACAAATCATAACCAATACTGTCAATATGAAAGAGAAATGTCTAGAATAGTCATTAATTCCCATTCACATTTTGGAAACCGCTCGAAAAATTTATGTCAGTCTTAAACGTATTACATTATCCAGACGAACGCTTACGCACAATTGCTAAGCCAGTAGACAAAGTTGATGCTTCTATACAGCGTATCGTTGATGATATGTTCGATACCATGTATGAAGAAGAAGGTATTGGCCTTGCAGCAACTCAAGTCGATATCCACCAGCGAATCATCGTCATTGATGTGTCCGAAACTCGTGATGAGCGCTTAGTTCTTATTAACCCTGAATTGTTAGATAAATCTGGGGAAACAGGTATCGAAGAAGGTTGCTTGTCTATTCCGGAACAACATGGCTTCGTCCCTCGTGCTGAGCAGGTAAAAGTTCGTGCACTAAATTATAACGGCGAGTCTTTTGAACTAGAGGCTGATGGTTTATTAGCTATCTGTATCCAACATGAAATGGACCACCTTGTTGGTAAGCTATTTGTTGACTATTTATCGCCTTTAAAACGTCAGCGCATCCGCCAGAAAGTTGAAAAACTAGACAGACTAAGAGCAAAAGAAGCCAAGAATAGCTAGTTCGCTAAATATAAATAGGGAAATTAACGTGTCAGAGC
Organism: Providencia sp. PROV116; assembly: GCF_028482485.1. Taxonomy (NCBI): domain Bacteria; kingdom Pseudomonadati; phylum Pseudomonadota; class Gammaproteobacteria; order Enterobacterales; family Morganellaceae; genus Providencia; species Providencia sp. PROV116. The sequence goes on from NZ_JAMPQO010000037.1 coordinate 4,727, forward strand.
CATTGAAAATTATTTTTGCAGGTACACCAGATTTTGCGGCCAAACACTTAGCTGCTCTCTTAGGTACCAGGCACCAAATCGTAGGCGTTCTCACTCGCCATGATAAACCTGCGGGGAGAGGTAAAAAGTTAACACCAAGCCCTGTCAAGGTTCTCGCTGAAGAAAACCAACTCCCTGTTTTTCAACCAATATCTCTTAGAGATAGCGAAAACCAGCAGTGGATAAAAGACCAAAATGCGGACTTAATGATAGTTGTTGCTTATGGATTGATTTTACCGCAAGCCGTTCTTGATATTCCTCGCTTAGGTTGCTTGAATGTTCACGGCTCTTTGTTACCTCGCTGGAGAGGAGCAGCACCAATTCAACGTTCTATTTGGGCTGGTGATACTGAAACGGGTGTGACTATTATGCAAATGGACGCAGGTTTAGATACTGGAGACATGCTTTACAAAGCAATTTGTCCAATTAGCGCTAGTGATACGAGCGCCTCGTTATATGATAAATTAGCAATAACAGGCCCTGAAGCATTAATTCATACTGTTGAGATGTTATCCGCAGGTCAATGCGTTGGTGAGAAACAAGACGATTCATTAGCAAATTATGCTGAAAAATTATCGAAAGAGGAAGCTCGCATTAATTGGCAAGATGATGCTGTACATATTGAGCGTTGTATTCGTGCTTTCAATCCTTGGCCAATGAGTTATTTCATGGTTGAAGAGCAACTCATTAAAGTTTGGCAAGCTGAAGTATTCACCGACGAACATGACAAGCAACCAGGAACAATTATTAGCGCTGATAAAAAAGGTATATGTATCGCCACAGGAAATGGCATACTAAATATTACTCAGCTACAACCGCCTGGCAAAAAAGCAATGAGTGCACAAGATATCCTAAACTCTCGTCGCGAATGGTTTACTCCAGAGCAAATTCTAGCATAACGAACTTGTAAACTGTCTGATACCTTCAGGCAGTTTTATTTCAGTCACTAATATATTCATCTTCACCATATGAAAAACACATATAATTTGCGTAGTATCGCGGCAACAGCAATTAATCAAGTCCTTGATAACGGACAATCACTAAGCACTGTATTGCCTGACTTACAACGCAATATCAATGATAAAGATAAAGCTTTATTACAAGAAATTTGCTTTGGCGTTTTACGTTATTTACCTAAGCTTGAATGGTTTATTAGTCAGCTAATGGAAAAACCATTAACTGGTAAACAAAGAACCCTGCATTACTTAATTATGGTAGGTATCTATCAGCTACTTTATACTCGCATTCCGCCTCATGCTGCATTAGCAGAAACAGTAAATGGAGCAGTAGCACTGAAAAAACCCCAATTAAAAGGGCTTATTAATGGCGTGTTGCGTTCATTTCAACGCCAACAAGTACAATTAGAAGAAAGAATTACTAACAACACTAGCCAATATTTACATCCAAGCTGGTTATTAAAACGCCTACAAACAGCCTATCCAGATGATTGGCAATCTATTATTGAAGCAAATAACCAACGCCCACCTATGTGGTTAAGAGTAAATTCTCAGCATCACACAGCTACACAATATCTTAATTTATTAGAGCAATCGGAGATAACCGCACATTTGCACTCTTCACATCCAAATGCTATCCGCTTAGATGAACCTACAGCTGTTTCTCGTCTTCCGGGCTTTGAAGATGGTTGGTCAACAGTACAAGATGTTTCAGCTCAAGGCTGTGCTGAATTACTAGAACCTCAAAATGGGGAAAATATTTTAGATTTATGTGCGGCACCTGGTGGAAAAACAACCCATATTTTAGAACTAGCACCTAAAGCAAATGTTATTGCCGTAGACATTGATGAATTGCGCCTTAAAAGAGTGAAAGAAAATTTAATTCGCCTAAAGCAACATGCTGTTGTTATACAAGGAGACGGAACACAGCCAGAAACATGGGCTCAAGGTCAGCAATTTGATCGTATTTTGCTTGATGCTCCTTGTTCCGCAACAGGCGTTATTCGACGTCATCCTGACATCAAATGGCTACGTCGTGATTCAGACATAAATGAATTAGCGCAACTACAATCTCAAATTCTCGAAGCTATCTGGCCTTATTTAAAACCGGGCGGCACACTAGTCTACGCGACTTGCTCAATTATGCCCGAAGAAAATGGAAAACAAATACAAAGTTTCCTATCTAAACATAATGACGCCTGTCTAAATGACGGAACTGATGCTGGATTACAAATATTACCCAGTACTAATGGTGGTGATGGTTTCTTTTATGCACGCTTAGTAAAAAAGGTGTAGGAAATGGTAGCCAGCTCTCTGATATAGGAATATGTAATGAAGATCATTATTCTAGGTGCTGGGCAAGTTGGCGGCACGCTTGCTGAAAATTTAGTTGATGAGAACAATGATATTACCGTCGTCGATACCGATGCTGATCGCTTACGTCAATTACAGGATCAATTCGATCTACGAGTGGTAAATGGCCATGGTTCTCACCCTAGAGTGCTTCGAGATGCAGGTGCAGAAGATGCAGATATGTTAGTAGCAGTGACCAATTCCGATGAAACTAACATGATTGCTTGCCAGATTGCCTATAGCCTATTTAATACCCCAAATAAAATAGCGCGCATCAGGGCAACTGAATATATCCGTGAATCCGACAAATTGTTCCTGCCTGAACAAATCCCGATTGACTACTTAATATCGCCTGAACAATTAGTTATCGATTATATCTATAAATTAATTCAATACCCTGGCGCTCTTCAAGTTGTAAACTTTGCAGAAGGTAAAGTCAGTATTGTTGCTGTAAAAGCTTATTACGGCGGTTCACTTGTAGGTAATGCTTTATCGAGTTTACGCGAACATATGCCACATATTGATACTCGCGTTGTCGCTATTTTCCGCCAAGATAGGCCTATCCGGCCTCAAGGCTCAACAATCATTGAAGCGGGAGACGAAGTTTTTTTTGTTGCTTCTACACAACATATCCGAGCCGTAATGAGTGAATTGCAAAGGTTAGAAAAGCCATACAAACGTTTGATGATAGTTGGTGGTGGCAACGTTGGAGCTGGTCTAGCAAGACGACTAGAAAAAGATTACAGCGTGAAACTTATTGAACGCAACCAGAAGCGTGCAACAGAACTTGCTGAGCTACTGCATGATACAATTGTGTTTTATGGAGATGCATCTGACCAAGAGTTACTCACTGAAGAGCACATTGAGCAAATGGATGTTTTTATTGCCCTAACAAATGATGATGAAGCTAATATTATGTCTGCTATGTTAGCTAAAAAAATGGGGGCTAAAAAAGCAATGGTGCTTATACAACGCTCTGCATACGTTGAACTTGTTCAAGGTGGGGTCATTGACATTGCAATTTCACCTCAACAAGCAACTATTTCCGCTTTACTAAGCCATGTAAGAAAAGCAGATATAGTCAATGTCTCATCTTTAAGAAGAGGTGTTGCAGAAGCGATTGAGGCAATTGCACACGGTGATGAAAATACGTCAAAAGTTGTTGGTAAAAAAATATCTGAAATTAAACTTCCTCCAGGAACTATTATTGGTGCAATTGTTCGAGAAGAAGAAGTCATTATAGCTAGCGATTACCATATTATTGAACAAGGTGACCATGTCATTATGTTTATTACCGATAAAAAGTATGTACCCGAAGTTGAAAAATTATTTCAACCAAGTCCATTCTTCTTATAAAAATAAAAATAGTAAATATTTGCAGCTTAATAATTCTAGCGACTATAATTTGTTAACCTAATGCATGTTTTGTTTCAATTGAGTTATTTATTAAGGGGTCGTCTAATGAGCTTTTTAAAAGATTTCCGCGAATTTGCCATGAAAGGTAATGTAGTGGATATGGCAGTCGGTATTATTATTGGTGCCGCATTTGGTAAAATTGTATCTTCATTAGTTGCTGATGTCATCATGCCTCCGCTAGGGTTACTAATCGGTGGTGTTGATTTCAAATCATTCAGCATCGTACTGAAAGAAGCACAGGGTGATTTACCCGCAGTTGTACTAAATTATGGAATGTTTATACAAACTGTTTTTGACTTTGTTATTGTTGCCTTTGCTATCTTTATGGCAATTAAAGTTATGAATAAAGTTCGCCGCGAAAAAGAAGCAGCACCAGCAGAGCCTGCACCACCTTCTAAAGAAGAAGTTCTATTATCAGAAATTCGTGATCTTTTGAAAGAACAAAATAAAAAATAACTAAAAGGCCAGTGGTAATACGTCAATAAACCTATTACCACTGGCCTCCCAGTTAACTGAATTCTTATTTTTTCCTTTTCTTGTGTAACTACCTTTCCCTTTTTTATTTTTTTCAACTCTTTGACGAAATAGTGGATCATGGAGTAATGCTTCAATCGCATTATCTTTAATCTCACCACGTTTATGTTGATATTTACTCATGATATACCTTCATATAGTTAGCTGATTATATAATTAATAAACTTTAGATGCGCCTTTTTCTAATATTTCCATAATAGAGCAATAAGTTGTCGCATGTTCTTCACCACAACATGCTGAACTTAACATCTTCAACGAATCGCGCATAATAATAAGCTCTTGTATCTTTTTTTCAACTTCAAGTAATCTAAGATCTACAATCTGTTTAGATTCCTGACAAGTATGATGTTCAGGATCAACCCGTATTGAAAGTAACTCAGTAATAGCTTCTAAAGTAAAGCCTAACTGTTTTGCATAACGAATAAAACGCAAACGCTGCAAGTCATGCTCAGTAAATAACCTATACCCACCTTCAGTTCTTTCTTTGTGTTCCATCAAACCTTGTTTTTCATAAAAACGAATTGTATCAGGCGTCACATCTGCAAGCCTAGCAATTTCACCTATCTTATACATGCTCATAACACTTACCTGTAAATATGGGTTAATCACAAAAAATTCAAGGGAACAAACCTATTAGGAAGACAAGAATAGCAGGTACAAAAAAACCGGGCAAATATACCCGGTTTTCTTGAAAGCGACGACAGATTACTCTGCAGCTGCTTCTTGAGACTCAACAGCACGGTCAACAAGCTCGATGTAAGCCATCGGAGCGTTGTCACCTGTACGGTAGCCACACTTAAGAATACGAGTGTAACCACCTGCACGAGCTGCGAAACGAGGTCCCAGTTCATTAAATAATTTTGCAACGATCTCGTTATCACGAGTACGTGCGAATGCCAGACGACGATTAGCTACGCTGTCGGTCTTGGCAAGAGTAATCAGCGGCTCAACGACGCGACGCAGTTCTTTCGCTTTAGGCAGAGTCGTCTTGATGATTTCATGACGAACTAAAGAACCTGCCATGTTACGGAACATAGCTTGGCGGTGGCTGCTGTTGCGGTTCAATTGACGACCACTCTTACGATGGCGCATGACCTTATCCTTCTCAGTAAAACCTTAACCTGTGATCTTAATCATCAGCAATACTTGCTGGTGGCCAATTTTCTAAGCGCATGCCCAGAGAAAGACCACGAGATGCCAAGACGTCCTTAATTTCAGTAAGAGATTTCTTACCAAGATTCGGAGTTTTAAGCAACTCAACTTCTGTACGCTGTACCAGATCACCGATGTAGTGGATAGCTTCTGCTTTGAGGCAGTTAGCAGAGCGGACAGTCAATTCCAGATCGTCAACTGGGCGCAATAAGATAGGATCGAATTCTGGTTTTTCTTCTTTAACTTCAGGCTGACGTACATCACGTAAGTCAACAAAAGCTTCAAGTTGTTCAGCCAGAATGGTTGCCGCACGGCGAATCGCCTCTTCAGGATCGATTGTACCGTTAGTTTCCATTTCAATAACTAACTTATCCAAGTCTGTACGTTGCTCAACACGAGCTGCTTCAACATTATAGGCTATACGCTCTACTGGGCTGTAGCAAGCATCGACTAACAAACGACCGATTGGGCGCTCATCTTCTTCCGAATGAACTCGGGCAGAAGCCGGCACATAACCACGACCACGCTGTACTTTAATTCGCATATTAATAGATGCGCTTTCGTCAGTCAGGTGGCAGATAACGTGCTGTGGCTTGACGATTTCGACATCACCATCATGGATGATGTCGGCTGCAGTCACAGGGCCAATGCCAGATTTATTCAAGGTTAAAATAACTTCATCTTTCCCCTGAACTTTTACCGCCAGCCCTTTCAGGTTGAGGAGAATCTCCAGGATATCTTCCTGTACACCTTCTTTGGTGCTGTACTCATGCAGTACACCATCAATTTCAACCTCTGTCACCGCACAACCCGGCATAGACGAAAGCAGAATACGGCGCAGTGCGTTACCAAGAGTATGGCCAAAGCCACGCTCTAAAGGCTCAAGGGTCACCTTAGCGTGCGTCGAACTCACTTGCTCGATATCTACCAGGCGCGGTTTTAGAAACTCTGTCACAGAACCCTGCATTGTGTCCTCTCTTTGGTGCTAAGCTTTACTTGGAGTAAAGCTCGACGATCAGGTGTTCGTTAATGTCCGCAGACAAGTCAGTACGTTCAGGAATACGTTTGAACACACCTTCCATTTTAGCAGCATCAACTTCCAGCCAAGTTGGCTTCTCACGCTGTTCAGCCAGCTCTAAAGCAGCCTTAATACGAGACTGTTTTTTAGCTTTCTCACGAACGCTGATAACGTCATTCGGGGAAACCTGATAAGAAGCGATATTAACTACGCGACCATTTACCATGATAGCTTTGTGGCTAACCATTTGACGTGCTTCTGCGCGAGTTGCGCCAAAGCCCATACGGTAAACGACGTTATCAAGACGACCTTCAAGCAAAGTCAGCAGGTTTTCACCTGTGTTGCCTTTCAGACGTGTTGCTTCTTTGTAATAGTTACGGAATTGACGTTCCAGAACACCGAACATACGACGAACTTTTTGTTTTTCACGTAACTGGACACCATAGTCAGACAGACGCGGTTTACGCGCACCGTGCTGGCCTGGAGCCTGTTCTAATTTACACTTGGTGTCAATCGCGCGAACACCAGACTTCAGAAAGAGGTCTGTTCCTTCGCGACGGCTCAGCTTGAGCTTAGGACCCAAATATCTAGCCATTTTCTTTCTCCAACAGTCCTAAAAAAAACGAAACGTATTAAACGCGACGTTTTTTCGGTGGGCGACAACCGTTATGAGGGATAGGAGTCACATCAGTAATATTAGTGATGCGGAAACCAGCGGCGTTCAGAGCACGAATTGTTGATTCGCGACCCGGACCCGGTCCCTTAACCATAACTTCCAGGTTTTTGATTCCGTATTCTTTCACAGCTTCTGCGCAACGCTCTGCTGCAACCTGAGCTGCGAACGGAGTAGATTTGCGAGAACCACGGAAACCGGAACCACCGGCAGTTGCCCAACCTAATGCGTTACCTTGACGGTCAGTAATAGTAACGATTGTGTTGTTGAAAGAAGCATGGATATGAGCCACACCGTCTGAGACTTGTTTTCTTACACGCTTACGTGCACGAATTGGTGCTTTTGCCATTATTCAATACCCCGACTTATTTCTTGATCGGCTTACGCGGACCCTTACGGGTACGAGCGTTAGTCTTAGTACGCTGTCCGCGCACAGGAAGACCACGACGATGACGTAAACCACGGTAACATCCAAGGTCCATCAGACGCTTGATGCTCAGGGTAATTTCACGACGTAAGTCACCTTCTACAACGTATTTAGCAACTTCGTCACGCAGCTTGTCGATTTGTTCTTCAGACAGCTCACTGATCTTAACATTTTCAGCAATACCTGTTGCTTCACAGATAGCCTGTGAGCGGGTCTTACCGATACCGAAAATCGATGTTAAAGCGATTACAGTATGTTTATGATCAGGAATGTTAATGCCTGCTATACGGGCCACTATGCACTCCTAAGTTAAAATATACATTACTGTGCTGAAAAGCCCGTTTTCAGGATACTCAAACAATAATGTATCTTAGATAAAAAAGATTGGCTGGCTAATTTAGCCAGCTCAACCCAACTTTGCAAGAAAAAAATGCTTTTTCTTAACCTTGACGTTGTTTATGTCTTGGTTCAACACTGCAAATTACGCGAACGCTACCATTGCGACGAATAATTTTGCAGTTACGGCATAATTTCTTGACGGAAGCACGAACTTTCATTTTTACTCTCCGTAACTTCTAAGCAAACCATAATCACACTGAGTGATTACTTACCTTTCAGATTTGCTTTCTTCAATGCAGACTCATACTGACTTGACATCATCAGAGTTTGCACTTGAGCCATAAAGTCCATGATAACGACAACCACGATTAAGAGGGAAGTACCACCAAAGTAAAAAGGTACTTTCATTGCGTCACGCATGAACTCCGGGATTAGGCAGATGAAGGTAATATATAATGCACCAACTAATGTTAAGCGGGTCATTACCTTATCAATGTACTTGGCCGTTTGCTCTCCCGGACGAATTCCTGGTACAAATGCACCGGACTTCTTCAGGTTATCTGCTGTTTCTCTTGGGTTGAAAACCAACGCCGTATAGAAGAAACAGAAGAAGATGATCGCAGATGCATAAAGTAACACATATAACGGTTGACCAGGCTGCAAATACATAGAAATTGTAGTCAGCCAGTCCCAGCCAGTTCCATCACCAAACCAAGAAGCTATTGTACCCGGGAATAGTATGATACTGGAAGCAAAAATTGCAGGAATTACACCCGCCATATTCACTTTTAACGGTAAATGCGTACTTTGTGCTGCATAAACACGGCGCCCTTGCTGGCGTTTAGCGTAATTAACGACAATACGACGTTGACCACGTTCCATAAACACAACAAAGAAAGTAACCGCGAATACTAACACCGCAACCAACAGCAACAGGAGGAAGTGCAGATCGCCTTGCCGAGCTTGCTCGATGGTATGGCCAATAGCCGGCGGTAACCCCGCAACAATACCAGCGAAGATAATGATAGAAATACCGTTACCGATACCTCTTTCAGTTATCTGCTCACCTAACCACATTAGGAACATAGTCCCTGTGACTAAGCTAACAACTGCCGTAAAGTAGAACGGGAGGCCTGGATCAATGACTAACCCTTGCATCCCTGGCATATTCGGTAGACCCATTGCAATACCAATAGATTGGAATATTGCTAATACCAGAGTACCCCAGCGAGTATATTGGCTTATCTTCCGACGACCTGCTTCTCCTTCCTTCTTGATCTCTGCTAATCGTGGATTAACCACTGATAATAATTGGATAATGATCGATGCCGAAATATACGGCATGATACCCAAAGCAAAGATAGAAGCACGGCTAAGAGCACCACCAGAGAACATGTTAAACATTTCAATGATGGTGCCTTGTTGCTGTTCGAGCAATTTGGCAAGCACAGTGGCATCAATACCAGGGATTGGAATAAAAGAACCAATTCGGAAAACAATTAGCGCACCAATTACAAACAAAAGTCTGCGTTTAAGTTCGCCAGCTCCACCCTTGGCACTTTGAAAATCTAATCCTGGTTGTTTAGCCATCTGTCACTTATTCCTCAATTTTACCGCCGGCAGCTTCGATTGCAGCGCGAGCACCTTTAGTAACACGAAGGCCACGTACAGTAACTGCACGGTTCACTTCGCCAGACAGAATAACTTTAGCATATTCAATCTGGATGCCAACAACGTTCGCGGCTTTCAGTGCGTTCAGATCAATAACATCGCCTTCAACAGCAGCAAAATCAGACAGACGAATCTCTGCAGTGATCATTGCTTTACGTGAAGTAAAGCCGAATTTCGGCAAACGACGGTATAAAGGCATCTGGCCACCTTCGAAACCACGACGTACGCCACCGCCAGAACGAGATTTCTGACCTTTGTGACCACGGCCGCCGGTTTTACCCAGACCAGAACCGATACCACGACCTACGCGTTTAGGCGCGTGCTTGGCACCTTCAGCCGGAGACAGAGTATTTAAACGCATCTCTTACTCCTCAACTTTAACCATGTAGGAAACCAAGTTGACCATACCACGTACAGCAGGAGTATCCTCGCGCTCTACTGTATGACCAATGCGACGCAGACCTAAACCGACCAGTGTTGCCTTATGCTTAGGCAGACGACCGATTGAACTGCGAACTTGTGTAATTTTAATAGTCTTAGCCATAGCCGATTACCCCAGAATTTCTTCGACGGATTTTCCACGCTTAGCTGCGACCATTTCTGGAGACTTCATGCTGTCTAAAGCATCCAGTGTTGCACGAACCACGTTGATTGGGTTTGTGGAACCATAGGTTTTAGCCAGTACGTTGCGAACTCCAGCTACTTCTAAAACAGCACGCATTGCACCGCCGGCAATGATACCGGTACCTTCGTGAGCAGGTTGCATAAACACACGAGAACCAGTGTGTGTACCTTTCACAGGGTGGAACAATGTGCCGTTGTTTAGAGCAACGGTTTTCATACTGCGACGGGCTTTTTCCATCGCTTTCTGGATTGCTGCCGGAACTTCGCGCGCTTTGCCGTAGCCAAAACCAACGCGACCGTTACCATCACCAACTACAGTCAGTGCGGTAAAGCTGAAAATACGGCCACCTTTAACGGTTTTTGCTACGCGGTTTACCGCGATCAGCTTTTCCTGCAGTTCGCCAGCTTGTTTCTCGATGTGAGCCATCTTACACCTCTACCTTAGAACTGAAGGCCAGCTTCACGGGCAGCATCTGCCAGTGCCTGGACTCTACCATGATATTGGAAACCAGAACGGTCAAAAGCAACAACAGTGATGCCTTTTTCCAGTGCGCGTTCAGCAACTAATTTACCAACAATTGCTGCTGCGTCTTTGTTTCCAGTAAACTTAACTTGTTCATTGATAGCTTTTTCTGTAGTAGAAGCTGCAACCAATGTTTCAGAACCGTTTGGTGCGATAACCTGCGCATAAATATGGCGTGGAGTACGATGTACCACCAGGCGAGTCGCACCCAATTCTTGGATCTTACGGCGTGCGCGGGTCGCACGACGGATACGAGCTGCTTTCTTATCCATAGTGTTACCTTACTTCTTCTTAGCCTCTTTGGTACGCACGATTTCATCGGCGTAACGAACACCTTTACCTTTGTAAGGTTCAGGACGACGGTAAGCACGCAGTTCTGCTGCAACTTGACCAATCACTTGCTTATCCGCACCTTTCAGTACGATTTCAGTTTGTGTTGGGCATTCAGCAGTAATGCCTGCTGGCAGTGCGTGTTCAACCGGATGCGAGAAACCTAAAGACAAGCTTACAGCATTGCCTTTGATTGCTGCACGGTAACCAACACCGACCAGTTGAAGCTTTTTAGTGAAGCCTTCGGTAACACCAACAACCATTGCATTACACAGTGAACGAGTAGTACCCGCTTGTGCCCATGCATCATCAAAACCTTCGCGTGGTGCGAAAGTCAGTTGATTGTCTTCGCTTTTAACTTCAACTGCATTATGGATAGTACGAGTAAGCTCGCCGTTTTTACCCTTAATCGAAATAACCTGACCGTTGAGTTTTACCTCTACGCCGGCAGGAATGACGACGGGTGCTTTTGCCACACGAGACATTCTTTCCTCCCGAATTAAGCTACGTAGCAGAGAATCTCGCCACCAAGACCAGCTTGGCGAGCTGCACGATCAGTCATGACACCTTTAGAGGTAGAAACAACAGCGATACCTAAACCAGCCATAACTTGTGGCAGCTCATCTTTTTTCTTATAGATGCGCAGACTTGGGCGGCTTACACGCTGAATGCTTTCTACAACAGCCTTACCTTGGAAATAACGTAAAGTCAGTTCCAGTTCTGGCTTGATGTCGCCTTCAATTTTAAAATCTTCAATATAACCTTCTTCCTTCAGCACTTTGGCAATTGCCACTTTCAGCTTGGAGGAAGGCATGGTGACCGCAACTTTGTTCGCGGCCTGACCGTTACGGATACGGGTCAGCATATCCGCGATGGGATCTTGCATGCTCATCTGTCTTTACTCCCGTGATTCAAATGGAATTACCAACTTGCCTTTTTAAGGCCCGGGATTTCACCGCGCATAGCGGCTTCACGGACTTTAATACGGCTCAGACCAAACTTCCGCAGGAAACCGTGCGGACGCCCTGTTTGACGGCAGCGGTTACGCTGACGAGAAGGACTTGAATCACGTGGCAGTGTTTGCAGCTTGAGAACAGCGTCCCAGCGATCTTCATCAGATGCTTTAACATCAGAGATGATAGCTTTCAGTTCTACGCGTTTTGCGAAGAATTTCTCAGCTAATTTAGCACGTTTAACATCACGCGCTTTCATAGATTTCTTAGCCATGAGTACCCTGCCTTACTTGCGGAACGGGAAGTTGAACGCTGCTAACAGTGCGCGACCTTCGTCATCTGATTTCGCAGTAGTGGTGATAGTAATATCTAAACCACGTACGCGATCCACTTTATCGTAATCGATTTCAGGGAAGATGATTTGTTCACGAACACCCATGCTGTAGTTACCGCGACCATCGAAAGACTTAGCGGACAAGCCACGGAAGTCACGAATACGTGGTACAGCAATAGAAATCAGACGCTCAAGGAACTCCCACATGCGTTCGCCACGCAGGGTTACTTTACAGCCGATTGGATAGCCCTGACGGATTTTGAAGCCTGCAACAGATTTGCGTGCTTTGGTGATCAAAGGTTTTTGACCTGAGATCGCTGTTAAATCAGCTGCTGCGTTATCCAGCAGTTTTTTATCAGCAATCGCTTCACCAACACCCATATTCAGGGTGATCTTCTCGACCCGAGGGACTTGCATGACAGAAGTGTAGCTAAACTCAGTCATGAGCTTATTAACTACTTCGTCTTTATAGTAATCATGCAGTTTCGCCATCGTATACTCCAAAAATTACTTGATAGTTTCACTGTTAGATTTGAAGAAACGGACTTTTTTGCCGTCTTCGAATCTAAAGCCTACACGGTCAGCCTTACCAGTTGCCGCGTTAAAGATTGCAACGTTAGAAACTTGAATAGCCGCTTCTTTTTCAACGATGCCACCTGGTTGGTTCAGAGCCGGTACAGGCTTCTGATGTTTTTTAACCAGATTGATACCTTCAACGATAACTTTACTAGAAGAAATAACCTGCTTTACTTTACCGCGCTTACCTTTGTCTTTCCCAGTTAGCACGATAACTTCGTCATCACGACGGATTTTCGCTGCCATAGTTTCGCTCCTTAGAGTACTTCAGGTGCCAGAGAGATAATTTTCATAAACTTCTCGTTACGAAGTTCACGAGTTACCGGCCCAAAAATACGCGTACCGATTACTTGCTCGCTGTTATTATTTAATAACACACAAGCATTACCATCGAAGCGAATGACAGAACCGTCAGGGCGACGTACACCCTTCTTGGTGCGCACCACTACCGCTTTCAGGACATCACCCTTTTTAACTTTACCGCGTGGAATTGCTTCTTTAACAGTAATTTTAATGATGTCGCCTACATGTGCATAGCGACGGTGCGAGCCACCTAGAACCTTGATACACATTACGCGACGTGCACCGGAGTTGTCGGCCACGTTCAGCATAGTCTGTTCTTGGATCATTTTAGTGCTCCGCTAAATGTCAACTACTACTGAGCCACCTCATTATGAAGAGGCCGTTCAAATATACCCATACTACGAGGGCGCGGCATTATAACACCACATCATCGTGTTGGACAGAAAAAAATAAACGGCTCAATCAAAAAGAGCCGTTTATTCATCAGGAAAAGTTATTCTATTACAGAACAGCTTTTTCTACAACGCGAACTAAGGCCCAAGACTTAGTCTTAGACAGTGGACGAGTTTGGCGGATTTCTACCACGTCACCGATTCCACATTCATTGTTCTCGTCATGTACGTGCAATTTAGTCGTACGACGGATGAATTTACCATACAGAGGGTGTTTCACCATACGCTCGATAGCAACAACAATAGATTTCTCCATTTTATCGCTAACTACACGACCTTGCAGAGTACGGATTTTATCGCTCATTACGCACCTGCCTTCTCAGTCAGTAAAGTCTTCACACGTGCGATATCGCGACGCACTTGTTTCAACAGATGAGACTGTTGCAGCTGACCACTTGCAGCCTGCATACGTAAATTAAATTGTTCACGTAGCAGGTTCAAAAGTTCAGCATTCAGCTCTTCAACGCTTTTTTCGCGCAGCTCTTGTGCTTTCATTACATCACCGTCTTAGTTACAAAGGTGGTTTTGATAGGCAGTTTCGCTGCTGCCAGAGAGAATGCCTCACGAGCCAGCTCTTCAGGCACACCGTCCATTTCGTACAGTACTTTACCAGGCTGGATTAAGGCAACCCAATATTCTACGTTACCTTTACCTTTACCCATACGAACTTCGAGTGGTTTCTCAGTGATTGGTTTGTCTGGGAACACACGGATCCAGATTTTACCTTGACGCTTAATAGCACGGGTCATAGCACGACGTGCCGCTTCGATCTGACGTGCAGTCAGACGACCACGGCCAACAGCTTTAAGACCGAAAGTGCCGAAGCTAACATCCGTACCTTGCGCTAGACCACGGTTGCGGCCTTTGTGCACCTTACGGAATTTTGTACGCTTTGGTTGTAACATCAGCGACTCTCCTTACTTGCGGCCTTTACGCTGCTGCTTTTTAGGTTGAGCAGCTGGTTTCTCAGCTTGTTCAACAGCAGCCATACCACCCAGAATCTCACCTTTGAAGATCCATACCTTAACGCCGAGAACACCGTAAGTGGTGTGCGCTTCTGAAGTGTTGTAATCGATATCAGCACGTAATGTGTGCAGTGGCACACGGCCTTCACGATACCACTCGGTACGAGCGATTTCAGCACCACCTAAGCGGCCACTGACTTCAACTTTAATACCTTTAGCGCCCAGACGCATTGCGTTCTGTACTGCACGCTTCATAGCACGACGGAACATAACACGACGTTCCAGCTGTGAAGAAATGCTGTCAGCAACTAATTTAGCGTCTAGTTCTGGTTTACGAACTTCGGCGATATTGATTTGCGCAGGAACACCAGCGATATCCGCTACTGTTTTACGCAGTTTTTCAACGTCTTCACCTTTCTTACCGATAACGATACCTGGGCGAGCAGTGTGAATAGTCACACGGATGCTTTTCGCAGGACGTTCGATAACGATGCGAGAGATTGACGCTTTTGCCAATTCTTTATTCAAGTACTGGCGTACTTTAAAATCGCTGTCTAGGTTGTCAGCGAATTCATTGGTGTTCGCATACCAAGTAGAGTTCCAAGGTTTGACAATACCCAGGCGAATACCATTAGGATGTACTTTCTGACCCATTGCTAGTCTCCAGAGTCTCAGCGATCGGACACAACCACAGTAATGTGGCTGGTGCGCTTAAGAATACGATCTGCACGGCCTTTCGCACGCGGCATGATGCGTTTCATGGTTGGACCTTCGTCTACGAAAATTTTCGCAACTTTCAGGTCATCAATGTCAGCGCCATCGTTTTGCTCTGCGTTAGCAATTGCAGATTCAAGTACTTTCTTCACTAAACCAGCAGCTTTCTTGTTGGTGTAGGTCAGAATTTCCAGAGCTTGCGACACTTTCTTACCGCGAATCAGGTCGGCAACTAAGCGAACCTTCTGGGCAGAAGAACGAGCGTGGCGATGCATAGCTAAAGTTTCCATCTCTTCCTCCTATCCTTAACGTTTCTTAGCTTTCTTATCTGCCGCGTGGCCGCGATAAGTGCGAGTCGGTGCGAATTCACCCAGTTTGTGACCAACCATTTCGTCGGTTACGAAAACTGGAACATGCTGACGACCATTATGGACAGCGATGGTCAATCCGATCATATTAGGAAAGATCGTTGAACGACGGGACCAAGTCTTAAGAGGCTTCTTGTCTCCGCTTTCCACCGCTTTCTCTACCTTCTTCAGCAAGTGCAGGTCAATAAAAGGACCTTTCTTGAGAGAACGTGGCATGGTTTATCCTCTAATTATTTTTTAGAACGATGACGTACGATGAATTGATCAGTACGCTTGTTGCTACGAGTTTTCTTACCTTTGGTTTGAACGCCCCATGGTGTTACTGGGTGTTTACCAAAGTTACGGCCTTCACCACCACCATGTGGATGGTCAACTGGGTTCATCGCAGTACCGCGAACGGTAGGACGAATACCACGCCAGCGGCTAGCACCAGCTTTACCGAGAACACGTAACATATGTTCAGCGTTACCAACTTCACCAAGAGTTGCACGGCAATCAGCTAAAACTTTACGCATTTCACCAGAACGTAAACGTAATGAGACATAAGCGCCATCACGAGCAACGATTTGAGCGTAAGTACCTGCTGAACGCGCTAACTGTCCACCTTTACCTGGTTTCAGTTCGATATTATGAACTGTAGAACCAACAGGGATATTGCGCATCGGCAGTGCATTACCAGCTTTGATTGCTGAATCAACACCAGATTGAATCTGGTCACCAGCTTTCAAGCCTTTTGGTGCAAGAATATAACGACGTTCACCGTCTTTATATAGAACCAGTGCAATGTTCGCAGAACGATTTGGATCATATTCCAAACGCTCAACAACTGCAGGAATACCATCTTTGTTGCGTTTAAAGTCAACTAAACGATAATGCTGCTTATGGCCACCACCGATGTGACGGGTAGTGATACGGCCATTGTTGTTACGACCACCGGATTTGCTGTTTTTTTCTAACAGCGGAGCATAAGGCTTACCCTTATGCAGCTCAGGGTTAACCACTTTAACTACGTGGCGACGGCCCGGAGACGTAGGTTTACATTTAACAACTGCCATTGTTCTTTACTCCTCCGACTTACTCAGCACCGCTAATGAAGTCCAAATTTTGGCCTTCTTTCAGCGTGACGTAAGCTTTTTTCCAGTCGCTACGACGACCGAAACGCTGACCGTGGCGTTTAGTTTTGCCTTTAACCAGCAAAGTGTTAACACCTTCAACTTCGACTTCAAACAGTTTCTGTACAGCAGCTTTGATTTCTGCTTTAGTCGCGTCTTTCGCAACTTTGAGAACGATGGTATTGCTTTTTTCCATCGCTGTAGAAGCTTTTTCAGATACATGCGGCGCGCGCAGTACTTTCAGCAGACGTTCTTCACGGATCATGCCAGCATCTCCTCAACTTGCTTCACAGCATCAGCAGTCATAACCACTTTGTCGAAGGCGATCAGGCTAACTGGGTCAATACCTGCTGCATCACGAACGTCAACCTTATACAGGTTACGTGCTGCTAAAAACAGATTTTCATCTAATTCAGCAGTGATGATCAGAACATCTTCCAGAGCCATATCTTTCAGTTTCTGTGCCAGCAACTTAGTTTTAGGTGCTTCAACAGAGAACTTCTCGACAACGATCAGACGATCTTGACGTACCAACTCAGAGAGGATGCTTTTTAAAGCACCACGGTACATCTTCTTATTAACTTTTTGACTGTGGTCCTGTGGTTTAGCTGCGAAGCTAACACCACCAGAGCGCCAAATTGGGCTCTTTACTGAACCAGAACGTGCACGGCCAGTACCTTTTTGACGCCATGGTTTTTTACCTGAACCAGAAACTTCAGCACGAGTTTTCTGAGCACGAGTACCTTGACGAGCACCAGCTGCATACGCAACAACTACTTGGTGAACAAGCGCTTCATTGAAATCACGCCCGAAGGTAGTTTCGGAAACAGTCAGCGCGCTTTGCGCGTCTTTCATTACCAATTCCATTCCTATCTCCTCGACGTTAAGCCTTGACAGCCGGTTTTACGATCAGGTTGCTACCAGTTGCTCCTGGAACAGCACCTTTGACCAGCAGCAGGTTGCGCTCAGCGTCAACACGTACTACATCTAAGCTTTGAACAGTTACACGTTCATTACCCAGTTGGCCTGCCATTTTCTTGCCTTTAAACACTTTGCCCGGAGTCTGGTTTTGACCGATAGAACCCGGAACACGGTGAGACAAGGAGTTACCGTGAGTAGCATCTTGAGTACGGAAATTCCAGCGCTTAACTGTGCCGGCAAAACCTTTACCTTTAGATGTACCAGTAACGTCGACTTTTTTAACGTCAGCGAAAATTTCAACGCTAATGCTTTGACCTACTGTGTATTCTGCACTGTCTTCAATGCGGAATTCACGTAGGATACGGCCAGCTTCGACGCCAGCTTTAGCGAAATGACCTGCTTCAGGCTTAGTTACACGGTTAGCTTTTTTGCTCCCGGTAGTAACCTGAATTGCATTATAACCGTCAGTTTCTGCAGTTTTAACCTGAGTAACACGGTTATTTTCAATTTCGATAACAGTTACAGGTATAGAAACGCCATCTTCAGTGAAGATACGAGTCATACCGACTTTCTTACCGACTAAACCTTTCATTGTTTCAACCTCTCAATCGTTCGACGACCTGATTAACCCAGGCTGATCTGCACGTCAACGCCGGCAGCCAGGTCCAGACGCATCAGAGCATCAACGGTCTTTTCGGTTGGCTCAACGATGTCAACCAGACGCTTGTGAGTGCGAATTTCGTACTGATCACGCGCATCTTTGTTAACGTGCGGAGAAATCAGAACGGTAAAACGCTCTTTACGTGTCGGCAGCGGGATAGGACCACGAACTTGCGCACCAGTGCGCTTAGCAGTCTCTACGATTTCCGCAGTTGATTGATCGATTAAACGATGATCAAAAGCTTTCAGGCGGATACGGATTCTTTGGTTCTGCATGAGACCAGAGCTCCAACTATTTTATAAACGTAAATGATTACTCCTCGTACCCATTTCGATTGATGGGAGAGTGTAATCGTTCTTGATGTAACTTCCAAATCGGAAGTATTGTCTAAATGAGCAACAAATCGTTGACTCAATACTGAGATTTCAGTCCTAAAATATAGGGCTTACTCATCAGTAAGCCCGCGCATTATACGTAAATTATAGGGAAACACAAGTAATCGAGGAAAATATGTGCATTTTTTTTGAAGAGACTCATCAAAAAGCCTCTCAGCCTTAGGAAGTGAAGTGACTGAGAGGCTTTTAATACAAGTTTACTTAGCAAATAGCTATGTAAATACTAAATTACTCTTCTTTAACTTGCGCTTGAAGATAGTTTTGAATTCCTAATCGAGTAATTAGTTCTAATTGCGTTTCTATCCAATCAATATGGTTTTCTTCATCTGCTAAGATTTCAATCATCAGGTCTCGACTAACGTAGTCATGAACCGAATCTGCGTATTTAATAGCTTCTTTTAGGTTTTTCGCCCCATCGATTTCAAGCTGCAAATCTGACTTCAGCATTTCTTCAACATCTTCGCCAATATTTAACTTACCAAGATCTTGTAGGTTAGGAATACCTTCGAGAAAAAGAATTCGCTCTATATATTTGTCCGCGTGCTTCATTTCATCAATTGATTCGTGATATTCCATCTCATTGAGGCGTGTAAGTCCCCAATTTTTAAACATACGAGCATGCAAAAAATATTGGTTGATTGCAACTAACTCATTGCCCAGTAGTTTATTTAGGTGGGCTATCATTTTTTTATCACCTTTCATTGCTACCCTCCATCGCTTCCAGTCTTTTAAGTGTAGTACTGAAATTGATGTTAGTGTAATTTTTACGCAATGTATTTAAACCAAAAGTGATAAATTTGGTGGGAATAATTTGAATGGTATAAGATACTATGCAACCTCAGCGGCACACTCATCCTCAAAAATCATTTGCTCTTCATATAAAATCGCCTTTGTCTGCCTAATGCATTTCCCGCATTCTAAGCCTACAGGCAAAATCTGTCGTAGCCCTTTCAGTGAGGTTACTTGATACTTTCTTGCAGCATTTCTGATCTGTTTATCAGTAATCGCTTCACAAAGACAAATGTACATGGTGCTTACCTGTATAAATCACATACAGATATTTTAAATAAAAATGATTTGCATTTCAATTATCATTCAAAATGATTTACAAAGATCATTTATTACAAATAAGTTTGTTACACGAACAATTTAAATCAAAAGAATAGATTACGGACAAGATAAGTAATTTTGTTTATGACAACAAAAAAGGGCACCTAATAAGGTGCCCCTCTTTAAAACTAAATAAAGCTAT
>NZ_JAMPQO010000038.1:0-18477 GCF_028482485.1 Providencia sp. PROV116
TGACCCGAGTAGCCGAGCGCAGTCGACACCCCCACAATGCGAAGTATGACGAGCATCACTTAAGGCGGCCACGGAGGCGCTTGATAGCCTGACTATGCAGCTGACTCACCCTTGACTCCCCCACATCCAATACCGCGCCGATCTCTTTCAGATTCAGCTCTTCTTGGTAATACAGCGTCAGCACCATTTTTTCGCGTTCTGGTAATTGATTAATCGCCGCCGCAATTTGGTCTCGCAGGCTTGAATCCAGCAACAAACTCAGCGGGTTACCGCCATCATCTTCATCCATTTGCGGCTCACAGCTTTCCCCGTGAATTTCATGCCACTCATCGTAGGAAAACAGTTGGCTATTATTAGTGTCTAGTAGCGCTTGGCGATACTCCGCGAGATCGATATCCAACGCTTTGGCGATTTCCGGCTCGGTGGCACTGCGCCCTAACGATTGCTCCAGCACACCAATGGCTTTGGTCATTTCTCGTGCTTGGCGGCGCACACTGCGCGGCACCCAGTCACGGCTACGCAATTCATCTAACATCGAACCACGAATTCGCTGCACTGCATACGTGGCGAACGATGCCCCTTGGGTAACATCGAAACGTTCCAATGCATGCAGTAAACCAATGCCCCCCGCTTGAATTAAGTCGTCGATATCAACACTGGCGGGTAGTCTGACTTGCAGTTTCAGGGCTTCATGGCGTATTAGAGGGTAATAACGCTCCCATAGGCTATTTTTATTAATCACACCTTCGGCAGTATACAAATCACTCACAACCTGAATCACCCTTCAAGCTTTATAAAAGGTATTCATTATCTGTGTTGGTTTTGAATTCAATCCGTAGAGTAAGGCACTAAATGTGGCTTTATTTGCCTTATCCTAAATAGGTAAAATTTGAATGATTACCAGGTTAATGATTGTTTTAACACAACTTCCAGGGGATTTTACTGGCAATACAAGTGGGAGTGGTTGTTTTGTTGAGTTGTGATTGTGTCATCATATTGCAATTTTGGGCTTTAGACTTTGCTATTGACTGTCTATTTAGCTAACCTCCTTTAAAACAAATGAAGTCATCGATGAACTACAAGCTCCTAAGCATACCAAAGCTGGTTTTATTACTTTTTGTTAACGACAAGACAGCTCTGTTTATCCACTTCGTTAAACAACTCAATCCAATGGTTATCACCCCGTATAGTGGCCACTTATTTTGGTGTGAGTTTTTAAAGTACGAACAACAACCTTAGTCTTAGTGTGTAAGGCTCTAGCAGTATCACGTTTACATCAACTTTGGCTAAGAATAATTCTCCGGCAAATAACCTTATTTTACAGACTATTCACCGGATTAAATACATGACCAATTAAGCAGTAAAAATTCTGATGCGGTATATAACAATATACTATAAACAGACCTAACTCATTTTTTCGAAATAATTTTCGATATCCTTATGGGTATCCTTTAATTTCATATCGAAAAGTTCATCTTGATGATTATTTAATTGAAATCTTACTTCACTAAAAAAATCACCAAAATCAAAGTGTAAGACAAAAAGAATACTTAATAATGTATCTACCGAAATGCGACTTTTACCACACTCATACCGTGAATAATGCTGTTGCGAAATCCCCAATTGCTTGGCAACCTTTGCACCAAAAAGCCCTTTTCCTTTACGAATACGCCTAATTTCCTTACCTATTATGGATGAATAAATATTATTTTCTGGTTTACTACCTTCATCTACATTTTTCATATTTTAGATATCTCCCTACACCTGAACAGTAAAATCAAATTATTGACTCTCGTTCCAGCTGATAGATAAAACATTACTCCTTATGAGTTACTTTTATTATATCTTCATTTGAATTTTTAAATCCGTAACGGCTTAAAGGTGAAATTACCAATTCTTGCGCCTTACTTTTCACGTCAATGGTTTTACTTTCATTCGGTCTTAAATAAAATTGCTCAATTGAATAAGCCTCATTGCTCGGCAACACCTTCACAGATGGAGATAAACGAACAACTTGGTTACCTATATTAGTCAACGTCAGTTGGTTATTTTTTTGGTTAACCGTAATATTTTTCCAAGGTGTTTGGCTTAATAAACCATTAGATGGTGTAATTAACATTGCTACATCTTGACGAATCGGCATTTTTGCAGAGTTTTGCTTAACGGCTCCGACACCTTGGAAAGAAATACGTAAAATTTCCTCTTGTTTTAAATCTAAACCTTTCTTTAAAACAAAATTAATTTGTTGGCTTTCATTCGGTTCAATACGCACAATTGGTGGAGATACCATTACCTCTTTGCCATTGGCTTTGAACCATCCAGATCAGAAACCTTCGTCGATAGTAAGATAGGCTCTTTCGATGTGTTTTTTACGCTAAAGACTTTACGTTCTTCACCCGCATCTAAAATAACGGTCATTGTTTCTAATTGGAAACTTGCTTTAGCAGACATGCTAACTAAACTAATTAAACCTAAAATTGTTGTATAAATTAACTTTTTCATCAAAACCTCAAACTTGTATTTGATACTACTAAGATTAATGGCAGATAGCATCTGCCTCTTCATAAAGTGATTCAGCGGAAAACTCTTTCGGTACAATATATTTAATAATGCAATCATCGGTGTTAGGTGAACGCAAAATAATGTCATCGCCAATTTGCTCATTACTTAATAATAGATTCCCTTCCCCCATGATAACCCCCATATAGTCACCTCTTTTATTTAGTACACTGGCGCCAAAAGGAACGGCATCACCATTCGCCATTTTGATACTCAGTAATAATTGCTTCATCGTCGTTGCATTAATACGCTTAGTAATGACTGAACCTCTTGCGGCCGCCACATCAAATGAAGTGGTATCTAACCGCACATTCAATGGCAATTTCTCTGTATTTAATTGCACTGTCGATTTTTGGTTTCTCGGCAAGGATGAGATAGCCGCAGTACCAAAATGATTCGTTATCGTTGTTCCACTTCCCATGGTATTCACTCTAACACCGGGCTCATTAGGCACATAAACGATACCAAAAGTGTCTCCTAACGGGACTGAGGACGTTGCCAACAATCCATCTGAGTACGCCAATCCACCAGATGCTGCTACTGTGACTGAATGTGTATTATTCTGAGACATAGAGCCATTCAACGAAATATTGCTATACGCGTTAGAATTATTAATACTTCCATTGACAATATTAACGCCATCATTACGACTAGCGCCGACCGAATACCTTAAATTATCACTGACTTGCTGATTATAATTTGCCATTACCCGGTTTTTATCTTGATAGTACTGGCTTTGCATGCTAATACTTTTTTTCTTACCTAGCGGCATTGATGCATTAATAAATATTCGGCTATCTTGGTCATCGCCAGCTTGATAATTCACATTCAAAGATACATCAGCTATTTTTCTGCCATAACCGATAGAATAAAAAATCGTATCGGATTTATTGCCATAAAAATGGCTATGGTTGACATTAGCACTCAAGCGGCCCCATGTAACATCTCCCCAACTGGCAAATAATGAGGACGATGTCTGTACTTCCCCACTAAGCCATCCATCCGTTTCTTGTTGTTCGTCCTGAGCTATCGGCTTTTTTAATAATGAGCTATCCAACATAGGAAACTTATTTGTTCGATATAAAGCAGAAGCACCTAATGTCATTTTTTCAAACGCTATATTGCTGTTGAAATCAATTTGCTCCCCACGCTTTTCATTATTACGAGCACTTTGCACGCCAATACCTGTAGAAATGGGCGTAGCAATATCAAAATACGAATTCAGTCGCCCACTCACCGCCTGAAATTGATCTGAATAAAGAACCCCCGCGGCATAATTTGACATACCGTGTTGCTGACTTATCTCCGCACTACTAATAATCGGCTTTTTCGTTTGCTGATCATTTCGGCTACGATATCGCCCAATTGCCAACTGATAACTCATTGGTGAAACAGCATTTTGTTGGTTTGCCGTTATTACCTGAAACTGTTGCTTTTCACCATTATCTTGTATCACCGTAATATCTAACGGCGAGCCAATCACCACATTATTAATGCGGTTTAACTCGAAAGCCCCCGCAGGTACCATCGTGCGGTATAACAATCGGCCATTTTGCTGTACTTCAACCGTTGACGGTGTACTGGCAAACCCAGTTACTGGGACAACTAAAGCATTCGTCGTTTGCAAAGAACTGTCTGAATAAAGTTGAACACCATCAATCGAGATTCCACCAAAAAATGCACCTTGGGTATTAAGCTGACCAATATCTAACAAAGAGTGTAAAGGCTCTATACTCTTTGACAGCACTGTTTCATTAAATTGATATTGCGAATCTGAGTCTCCAACAGAGACACTGCTGTTATTTCTCAAAACCCAATTTTGCCAATTAACCCCTGTTTCGAATTCGCCTTGGTAAAAACGTTGGCTGTAATTTCCGCTAATATTCATACCATATAATTGGTAATTACTGACAACACCAAATCCACCGTAAGTTAATTCACTGCCTTGCAATTTTTGGTCAATATTTTCTTCAGAAACCACCATGTCGATGCGATATGAGCTAGGATATAATGCAATCTTTGCATCTGGATAGACCTGCTTGAAAGTATTGCACCCATCAACTAGGTTAACCTTTTTTAATCTCAGCCTATTCATCAATCCATCAGTAAGGCATAGCTCACCGCTTTCATTAATTTCAACATTCGCAGTATATTCATTACCGCCATTTAATTTTATGGTGACATCATGGTGACCAGGTAAAAATTGATTACCCTTCATAAAAAACTCTGCAACTTCTGGTCCATATCCTAGTGATTTTAAAGAGTCGATATCAAAATTAATTGTCGATGGTGTTTCACTCTTTGTTGTTTCAGATGCAACGGAATTATTTACATGCAGTACGATAAAAATTAAAAATAGCTGGTAATAAGAAAAGTTGTTTTTCTTATACATTAATATTTTTATTTCCAATATAAATTATTAAAAATTAAAACTATATTCCAAATGAAAATATAATATCTGCACTACCATCTAATTCCATTACCTCAATAATTGGACCGTTTGTCTCTTTAAGGCTATTTAAGATAGGTTTCACCGCAATATTTACAGAGAAATTTTTCCCACTAGATAATACATTTTCATTTGTAAACCATGCATATTGTTTGTTTTTTAATACCGCCTCCCCTTGAGTTCGCAGAAATCCCCCAACACCTTCCAAGATTCGAATTCCTACAGATTGCCCATCAACTTTAGGCTGATTAAGAATGAGCTGATAGTTACCTAGTCGCCCTTGGTTATTTACTTTACCTAACCCAAAGTAGCTTTCATTTCCCATCTGCGACGTATTACTTCGATTATCAGAAAACTGGACAAGTAACTGAGTCGGAGTATTACAGGAAACTTGCCATATTTTCGAAATCTGCGGAATTTCGGTCGTCTTAACTAAATTAAACTGGCGGGCATGCAATTGATTAAACTGGTATTGCCCGCCATCAGGAATAACGATGTCACACGTAGGAGGTGATTCAACCTGTTCAATAATATTTCTACTTGAGAAAGTATGCGAATAAACAGCCTCACTAAAAAATAGACTACAAAATGTGTATAATAATGTAGCTTTAGCTGATTGAGTAATAAATAAACGCATACGTTCTCCTAAATCACTTTTGACTAACGCTTAATTAGATACCGAAGTTAAAAGCCAGCACAGCTTCTGCCTGATAATCAACATTAGAAGTTAAATCGATACCTGCTGAAGTTAATTGATCCTGTTACTTTTAAATTAGCAACTGGTGCCGCTGCTAATGTAGCTCCTGAAATAGAAATTAAAGATAATGCAATTATAGCTTTCTTAAACATGAAATAAATCCTATAAAATAAATAAAAATAAAATTTAAAAAAACAAAACCCTTATCTCAGAATTTTAAAAATAAAATTCTAAAAATAATACGCTAGATACTTAGCTGGTTTTATTTATTTTTAATATCGATTTATCACTAATGTATTCCATCAGACTAATTAATTCGATGGGCTTATTATAAGCATATATTTTCAGGATTTAAATTGGTCTAAATAAGATAAATAACTTAAATTTACTTTATTACAAAACATTTCCTTATATTTCACCATAAAAAACAAATGAATAAACCGCATTGCTCTTTTTTTGATTATCTCATAAATGTATATAAACCTAAAACAATCCAAAAAGGAATGAAAATATAGTTAAATATGCTAAATATTCTTATAACATCACCTTTATCAGAGACAAATCACATTTTAACTCATATGAGAAGTAAAAATAGAGTGATTAGAAATAACAAAAAAGACGAGTAATATTATAATATCAATATAAATCAATGCATTAAGCAGAATGACATTCAGAAACCAGTTTAAATGTATTAACAGGTATTCTAAAGGAGATATACAAATCGATTAAATTCAATAAAAATTACAGCTAATTTTTTACACATATAATAAATTGCAGTGATTAGCTAAACTAAATTCTTTCTTGAATCGACTTATTTAGTGCCTGCATATAGTGCATAGTCATACAGACTATTCGCAAAATTGAATACATCACCGATTTTCTAGTCAACTACACTATTATTATTTCGTTTATTCTGCTATCAAATATATTAATTTATGCCTGTGCCAAAACGAGTACTAGAAACCATACAGAACTTACTTGAAAATACCAAAGTCTGACCTAACTGAACCCCTTATATAATTTAAGTTGTAGGTAGATGACAAGCTAGGTTATCGCAATGAGTGTACATAGGTACGTGATTCGGGTGACCGACTGAAAGCCCCCCGTAGTGCAAAATATGACGGGCAAAGAAAAGGCCAGCATTGCTGGCCTTCAGTATCATCAACCAATCACGAATTAACGTAACAGGCTCAGAACACCTTGTGGAACCTGGTTAGCTTGTGCCAACACAGCAGTACCTGCTTGTTGCAGAATTTGACCACGGCTCATGTTAGAAACTTCTGTTGCGAAGTCAGCATCTTGAATACGGCTACGTGCTGCGCTCAGGTTGTTAACAGAGTTGTTCAGGTTGTTGATGGTAGATTGGAAACGGTTTTGGATCGCACCTAATTTAGAACGGCTTTCATCAACTTTGTTGATTGCGTCGTCTAAAGTTGCTAATGCATCTCCTTTTACGTTTAATGCATCAGCCGTAGAAGCCTTACCTGCATCAGGTGTAAATTCATTTCCTGCAACTGCTGCAGAGGTTTTTAAATTAATTTGAGTTGTAGTTGTTGAATCAGCTTCAAAATCCGATGCACTAACTAAGTAAGACTTACCACCTTCAGTTGCAATATATTTATCTGCAACTGCTTTGCCATCTACTACATATTCTTTAACATCCAGACCTGTTTTATACGTTGTCGCCCCTGAGATACCTAATTTAGCCTCATCTACCGCACTACCAGCTTCAGTTTTGCCAGTAACAGTACCCGCAGGAACTTTATCAAATAACTTATCACTTGATACCCCTAAAGTATCATTGTCAATTTTATCCAAACTAAATTTAATTACTTCATTATCGTTAGTACCCACTTGGATACTCATTTCATTTTTTTCGCCACTCAGAACTTTAACGCCGTTAAACTGCGTTTGTTCTGAAATACGATTGATTTCGGCTAAACGTTCAGTTACTTCATTTTGAATTGAAGTAATGTCTGAGTTGGAGTTAGAGCCATTTTTCGCTTGAACCGTTAACTCACGAATACGTTGTAAGTTATCATTGATTTCGTTCAATGCACCTTCAGTGGTTTGTGCGATAGAGATACCATCGTTAGCGTTACGAGCTGCCTGAGTTAAACCTTTAACGTTTGAAGTAAAACGGTTAGCAATCGCTTGGCCTGCCGCATCGTCTTTAGCGCTGTTGATACGTGAGCCAGAAGATAAACGCTCAATTGCAGAACCTAATACGCCTTGTGAACGGTTTAAGTTGTTCTGAGTTGTCAGAGACAGAATGTTAGTGTTGATAACTTGTGCCATGATGTGATCCTTATTATTCAAATTAATGCGTTAAGCCAAAATGCTTAACTTGATGAATTTCGTCAGCAACTAGGTTATCGGCTACAAAAAAGTCCCCTTTAGGCTTTTTGATGAAAATTTTTATCTATAAGGTTAGAAATGGCTTTACCGCCCGCTTTTAATGCCATTATTTTTTAACACTTTCGTTTTTAACACACTCATTTATCTTTATTAACTTTCTTATTATTCAATTTCAATAGGGATAATTAACTACTTTTCTCTTATCAGCTCCCGCCATCACTCTTTTTCAGAATAGTCTAAAATTTTGCTCCGTTTTGCCGATAAGACTCTAAATAGATTTTATTACAGGTTTTATGTCACAGACATAGCGTAGGAGAAAATATGGCAGGAATATCCACTCTCGGTATCGGGGCAAACTTAGATTTAAATGTGCAAATGGACCAAATTGAGGCAATGGAGCGTCGCCGCCTTGACCCATTAACCACACAGAAAGCCAGCTATGACGCGCAAATTAGCGCCTATGGCAAAATGCAATCATCATTAGAAAAACTGAAAAAAGCCGCTGAGGACTTAAAAAAATACGGCGATATCAGTACCACCAAAGTCACTGGTGAATATAAAGCCTTTGACGTAAAAACCGATGGTAAAGCAGTCGCCGGTGTGCACGATGTGTTAGTGACGCAACTTGCTAAAGCACAAACTATCGCCACTAAAGGCCACTCTGATAATAAAGAGTTACTCGGTAGTAGTGCCAAAGAACGGACTATCACTATTACCCAACCCTCACAGAAAGAAGAAAAAGATAAAATCGTTATCAAATTGGATAACCAGAGTACTTCTTTAATTGAACTAGCTGACGCCATTAATAAAACCGATAAAGGCGTTACCGCCTCAGTTATTAAAGACAAAAATGAGCAATATCATCTTGTCGTCACTTCTAAAAAAGAAGGTACGGATAACCGTATTAGCATCAATGTTGAAGGTGATGATGAACTAGCCGCAATCTTAAACGTTGAATCCGAGTTAGATGCCAATAAAAATGTCGTGCTGAAAAATCCTACTGGCAGTGGTATGGAGCAAAAGGTTGCCCCTCAAAATGCACATTTGACTATTGATGGGTTCGAACTTGAGTCGCAAACCAATGAAGCCAAAGATTTGTTCCCTGGTTTAACCCTGACACTAAAAAAAGAAAGCGAAGACAATAAAGCTGACCATTTAATGGTTTCTGAAGATATCGAGCCCGCTAAAGGTAAAATTAAAGCATGGGTAGATGCCTATAATGAATTCCAAACGTTAGCGAAAGAACTGACAAAATACACACCAAATGAAAGTGGAACGGCTCCTAATAAAACCAACGGCCCGCTCATTGGTGATTCCACGTTACGAATTATTCAAAGTACAATGCGTACTCAAGTCCGTGCTCCACAAAATAGTGGTGAAATCGATACATTCAATAAAATGGGGGTAAAACAGAAAGTAGATGGCACATTAGAAATTGATAACAAATTACTGGATAAAGCCCTCAAAGAAAACCCATCGAGTGTTAAAGTATTTTTTGCTGGTGACGGTAAAGAAACCGGATTTGGGACTGAAAACTTTAACTTTTTAAAAGGTACTTTAGATACAAAAGATGGCTCATTACACAACGCCACCGATGGCATTCAGAAGAAACAGAAAAGTTTAGATAAACGGATTGAGCAGACCAATAAACAAATCGAAAACACCATGGACATGTACCGTCGTCAATTCCAAAACCTCGATAAAATGATGAGTTCACTCAATAGCACAACGAATTCTTTAGGCCGATTATTAGGCTAACACTTTTAGGTTAAAAACATGTATCAACGACACGCACAGCAAGCCTACCAACAAGTCGATTTGGAGAGTGAAATCACCAACGCGACCCCATACCAACTGATCCAAATCCTGTTTAAAGGGGCCCTTAGTGCCCTGAAACGCGGTGAGATTTTTATGCAGCAAGGTAAGGTGGCAGAAAAAGGTAAAGAAATCTCAAAAGCTATCGACATCATTGACACTGGGTTAAAGCAGTCGTTAAATTATGAAGCTGGCGGCGAACTTGCAGAAAATTTAGCAAGTTTGTATGAGTACATGACAATGCAGTTACTTCGCGCCAACCTCGAAAACAACGTGGCTTATGTCCAAGAAGTTTACCAGTTACTCTCCGATATCGCCTCTGCGTGGCAACAAATCGGTGCAAATGTGGATGAAAGATAATCAGGTGGACAATAAAAATCCTATCGATTTACATGAAATATACCGTAATGTCTTAGTATTAAGTGAAAATTTAGTTGCCTTAGCGCAATCAGGGGAATGGGAGACATTGGTCTCCCGAGAGACAGAATATGTCCTTGCGGTGGAAAACCTCACCAAGTTAACGCAAGCGTTCGAAAAACAGCAGCCAATTACTGAAGAATTTATTCAGTTATTGCATAAAATTATTGAAAATGAACGCATTACTAAAGAATATTTACAACAGCATTTAAACTTTTTAAGCAAAGAAATTAAGCAATTAGACCAAAAACGGGTACTAAATAATAGCTATGGCCAATTTGATGAGCCGGATACCCCGTTAGTCGTTCGCCCGATGGAATAATTTGAGTGTCAGGCCGATAGACCTGACACGCCTTTTATATTTAACTCTCAGCCTATTGCTGCTGTTTTAAACGTTGCTGCTTTTTCAACTTTTTCAACAGCATATTGCGTTTTAGCGGTGATAAGTGATCGAGGAACACTTTACCGTGTAAATGGTCGATTTCATGTTGCATGACAATCGCTAAGAACTCGTCGCTGTCTACTTCAAACGCTTTACCGTGCCTATCGAACGCTTTCACTTTAACGCGCAGGAAGCGGTCTACATCGGCGTAGATTTCAGGTACAGACAAGCACCCTTCTTGATAACTGGTTTCCCCTTCACTTTCGACGATTTCAGGGTTAACAAATACCATCGGCTCATCACGGTTTTCTGAAATATCAATCACCATAATGGATTTAGTTTCCGCAATTTGCGTGGCAGCGAGACCAATACCGTTATCGGTGCTGTACATGGTATCTAACAAATCGTCGATCAAGGTTTGTACCGCAGCGAAATCCGTCACTGGGCTGCATTTAATACGCAGTCGTTCATCTGGAATTTCAATAATTTCTCTTACTGCCATAATTTAAACCCTATAAATTCGATTACTTTCATTCAAATATCAATCATTCAAACTATTTTAAGCAACAGTGACGCATACAATAGCCGCTAACTGCCGCCACAACTCTGCCTGTGAAGTATGAAGAACAGATAAAATATTATCGTCTTTCTATTTCACCAACAACATGCAAAAAATGGCATTGTTAATCAGAAAACAAAATTTATTTTAAACATCAATAAATTAACGCCTACCTGTTTAGACTGCCCCTTCATGGAACATAAGCCACATAAAATTTTACAGAAAAATAACACGTTATTTGGAAAAAAACATCTAAAACAGGAAAAATGGTGACCCTTTGTAGGCTCTTCACTGTTTTTGCTTTTACCCACTGATAGCATCTATTCGCTTGTGGCTATTTTTTCGCTTTTAGTTTTTATTAATATTGAGAATATATTTAGGCCACATTAAAGTTACTATCAATTTAAATTAAATTTTCAAAATAAGCACTATCAACTATAATTCCATCAAATAAAAGCATCCAGTTAATATAAAAAATATATATCACTGTATTTATTTCACTCAAACACGGATATCCCGAATAAATATCATTTTAAAAATCGATTTTACCCACCAAATAAATATCTTTACTATAAATGAATAAAGGAAAATAAATTTATCTTTCATTCTTCTTTTAGATAATAATTTTAAATAATACGGAAATTAACAAATGGAAAAGAAAATATTAGCACGTCATTTTGCGGCTCTACTACTTAGCAGCCTATCTTACCATGCAGTAGCCAACACCTCATTTTCAAGTCCTCCTCCATCCTTAAGCAGTGTCAACGCGCAAGGTATCAACACGAATGTTAACAAAATTAGTGAGATCAATAAAAAAATCAAGCATATCAACACTACAATTAACCAAATGGACTCAAGTTTTAAAAACGACATTGGCACATTAACACAAAATAACAGTAAACTTGAATTAGAAACTATAGATATACGAAATAATTTAAAAGCATTGAATGATGAAATCGTTAGTTTTGAACAAATATATTCTCAAGATATTTTTCAGGAAATAAAAAACAACAATGATTTAATTAATAGTAAAATCACATCAATACAACAAGGCAGAGAAAAAGAGCACCATGCACTTGACTCAAAATTAAAAGATGTCGAATTACATTTGCAAGGAGCACTAACTGGTGTCAATGCGGCTGACCAAATCACCAACCAATTAAATACCAATATGCAAAATCTAGATAAAAAAGTAATTGGAAACACCTCATCAATTAAGGCCCTAAAAATTGACTCCTCGAAAACGCAAAAAGCTAATGAACTCAAATTCACCAGCTTAGAAAATAAAGTTGATCATGGGCTCCATCAGCTTGATAGGAAAATAGATAAACGTACTCAAGAAGCGAATTCCGGTATTGCGTCTGTCGCAGCAATGAGCAATATTCCTTACGCAACAAATACTCGCTTTAGCGCAGGGATTGGTGCAGGTAATTACAAAAATGGCTCAGCGATCGCTGCCGGTGCTCAATATCAACTAAAAGAAAACATCAACTTACGCAGTTCTGTATCTTGGAATAATTCAGATGCTGCGGTTATTGGAGCGGGTGTCGCCTTCGGGTGGTAATTCTCCAACCTATATTGTTCTTATCACTTTTATAAATTATTTATAAGCCTTAACCAATAGTACCAATGATATATTGGTACTATTTATATTCGCCACACCAATCAATATCAACATTAACTGGCTTTAAATTAAGCTTAACCTTGGCTGTAAGTGATAATGGCAATTGGTGTAGGGTTAATGGTAACCCAAAGATTAGACATGCCGATACGAGTTTGAGATGACTCACTCACTTTGTGACAGCTAGTCTCTGATTGGCATTTAGTGAGAATGTCACTAGCGACTTGTGAGTTAAACCCTTGCTTTGTCAAATAGCCCATTTCATTTTCTAGCTTCTGTTGGAAGTCCGCAAAATCCGGCTTTGGCGAGGTATAATCCTC
The DNA here is from genome assembly GCF_028482485.1 of Providencia sp. PROV116. NCBI lineage: Bacteria > Pseudomonadati > Pseudomonadota > Gammaproteobacteria > Enterobacterales > Morganellaceae > Providencia > Providencia sp. PROV116. Next base: position 13,178 of record NZ_JAMPQO010000038.1, read on the forward strand.
AACCCCAACAAGTGTGGTAGCCACTTGAATGAGCTTACCATCACCAAACGTGAGTTGGTTTTCATAGCTCCAACCATTAAATGGCTTTTGCTGCCCAAAAATACAAACTGTTTTGCTACCGCTTGCTTGGCATTTCCCCGCCTTAATAAAACTGATGCTATCAATGCTTTGCCCCCAGTTTAAGCCAAATGGCGCAGTCGATGTGCTATCACACCCTACCAATAACAGTGCAGTAGCACCAGCTATCATCCATTTCATACCCTTACCTCACAAGTCAATTTATTTCATGCTACAGCGAGGAGTCGCTAAATTAAAGTAAAAAAAGCCATCAACTATTCACACACTCAAAGCTAATCTTTAAATTACACATTATTTATTTAATGTTAAATTTACAGATAATTATTTATTATCAATAAGATAAAATTAAAACATATAAATTAGCGTATACTCATTGCCAGATTTGCCTTAGCTCTATACAATGCCTTCCTTTAAACGGTCCCAGAGTCACAGCAATTACAAATAACTATCATATTATTAGTCAGTTACCCCTCTAGCCATATCTAAAACTCCCTAGATGGTGTTCGAATAACAAGATAGCTGAATCGTTAAAGCTTGACTCTAGAATAAATTGGCTTTGCAGCTAATGGGCTTAGTAACCGCTCGGTGGGCTGATAAGCATTCATCGTCCGTATTATTAACGAACAACCATAACGTAAAGTGCATATTGTGAAATTACTATTTTGTCTTTCTTTAACAACCGCCATTCTTTCTGGTATATGGGCTTGGGTTGCTGATAGTTTAGGGCTAATCGGCTGGGCAGGCTTTTTAGGCTGTACAGCCTATTTTGCTTATCCTAAAGATGGGATAAAAGGTCTGGGTATTACCGCATTAACCGTCTGTAGTGGTGTGGTTTGGGGCTTAGTAATCCTGCACAGCGGTGACTACCTGAAGCAGTTACCTCACTTTGTAGGGTACTTCGTTACTGGTATTGTTGCCTTTTTGATGTGTATACAAGCCAAAAAACAGTGGCTTTCTTATATACCCGGCACGTTTGTCGGCACCTGTACTATTTTTGCGACAGAAGGTGTTTGGTTGGTCACTATTCAATCATTATTAATTGGCGTGTTATTTGGTTTCGCAATGAAAAAAAGTGGGCTTTGGTTATTTGAAAAACTATCACTGGATAAAAACTAAAAAAAACCGCCTATATGGCGGTTTAAATAACTCAATGAAACCAAGGGAATTTCAAACAGATTCGATATTACATTAAATTTCTCTTACGACAATATATAACATTTTGATTTCACTTGTGATTAACTAAAAAAATAACTAAGTATTATTACCTAGACTCACACATATAATAACGATGGATTTGTTAATAAAATGATAAAATTCCAGTATGGAATATTCATTTAGATTAATAAAGTTAATGTAGCTGTTCTAACATCAGTCACATTAACGTCTGCTAATATAAAGATATAGTAGAATTCGGATTTTTCTGCATCTTTCTTTTCTCAAAAAGAATTAAAAACCATTTATCATTCATCTCTATAATTTTCTTTTTCTTTCTATCTTTGTAGCCTTATAATTCATTAAAGTTAATAATTATGGCATAATAAACTGATAATTTTCACATTATCAAACCGCAATATACGTTAGCTCAAAAAACACTCATTTATCCTTCTGCTATACTTATACGTGAAATATCTTATAACCCGTAAGTGAATTTAACCAAAGGAAGAAGATATGATTAAAAAAATTTGTTTTTTGGCCTGTTCATTAGCTGTAGTATTCTCTTTAAGCGCATGCAACACCACTCAGGGTGTTGGTGAAGACATAGAAGCCGGTGGAGAAGCCATACAAAGAGCTGCTAAATAATTGTTAACTGACATCATCTTTAAATATTAACTTTCCCACCTAAAACTCACATATATCTCAAACGGTGATGATCTCACCGTTTGAGATATAAATTAAAATACCTATAAATTCTCAAGCCTTATAATTTAAAAATACAGAACCTTTTAATATTGGTTAGCAGGATCACAACTTAATTATGCCCCCCTTTTACAATGGAAACATGTAGCTAGGAGAGTATAATGAACAAAAAAAATAAAATTAATGTGTTAGACCTTATTTCACCAGAGATGCAATCTGTAATGCGATTTTATTCAGAAAATCCATCTCCTGTACCTCTTGACGCCACTTATAATGGTATGCGACAAGCGTATATTGAAGATAGAAAATATTGGAATTCAGAAGCGCCAACGATGTACTCTATTCACGATATTCAAGTTCCAACTAAATATGTCAATATTTTGACGCGTATATTTCAACCGATTAAATCTCCATCAGCCACCTTGTTTTACCTCCATGGCGGTGGGTTTATTTTAGGTAATTTACAGACTCACGAACGTATTATGCGCTTACTGGCACAATATTCGGGCTGTACAGTTATTGGAGTTGATTATTCGTTATCCCCTGAAGCACGCTACCCTCAAGCAATTGAGGAAATATCCATGGTTTATCAGTATTATCAGCAAAATGCTGAACAATATAATATCAATATGCAACAAACTGGCTTTGCAGGTGACTCGGCTGGCGCGATGTTATCCATACCTTCGACCCTTTGGCTACGTGATAACGCCAACGAGTTTACCGATATCAGAGCCCTTTTATTGTGGTATGGGCTGTATGGTTTACAGGATTCAGTAAGCCGGCGACTATATGGTGGGGAATGGGATGGGTTACAAAAACAAGATTTAGACGATTATGATAATGCCTATCTTGGTGAAGCTGGCGATAGAGAAGCGCCTTATTATTGCTTATTCAATAATGATTTAACCTACGGCATTCCACCTTGTTATATTGCCAGTGCTGAGTTTGACCCACTATTAGATGATAGTTTGGCTTTATTCCGAACGCTAGATGCCAATGATATACATTGTGAATATAAAATGTACCCAGGAACTTTGCACGCCTTCTTACATTATTCACGCATGATGCAAATATCAGACGAGGCGATTCGTGATGGTGCTAATTATTTTATCAAACAACTTTTATAATATTAACTCTGTATTTATTGAAAATAGCAGGCTATAAAACGAAAAAACCTCGCATTTAGCGAGGTTTTTGAATGCTTAGCGATTCGTTATCGTTATTTAGCGATAACGTTAGCTGCTGCTGGGCCTTTAGCACCATTTTCAATGCTGAATGAAACTTGTTGGCCTTCTGCTAATGATTTGAAGTTATCACTTTGAATTGCAGAAAAGTGAACAAATACATCTTTGCTGCCGTCTGCAGGAGTGATAAAACCAAAACCTTTATCATCGTTAAACCATTTTACTGTACCAGTCATTGTATTAGACATAGAATTTCCTTTAATTTTTTAAAATTGCCATAAGGCATGTTGCGGTTTGTTCTTGTGGTACTTATGGGAATTAATTAGAAGGAATTCGCAATGAAGTGGTATCTGAGATAGCGCTTAATGGTGAACATCTTAAAACTGACTAACATAAATAGGCCTGTACTTCCAAACCAGTGAGCATATTAAGCCACACTTAAAACCAAATGGCAAATTTTATTTTCGCGTCGATTTTATAAACAAATAGTTTGCGGTTTATCTTAACCTAAAAGTTCTTACGTCCTCAGGTTTAGTATCTATCAAAAACGCCGTAATCCGGTCTTTCGCCTCTCATTACAGCTCGCTGTTGCTCATGCACTGCTTCTCTATCAGCTCTTTTTTGTTCAGATGAACGGGCGTCTTTATGTGGCTTAGGCCAGGTTGATTTATTGGGTTCAAAGGATGGTGTGAACGTACAGCCTGTAATTAAAAAAAGGCAAAATAATGAGGAGATTAATTTCATAGTGATTAAATTGAGTGACTATTGACAGAAAGAAAAAATTTAACAAAATAGAATATCGATAACAACCTTAAATATCCTATGTGAATGTTGAAAATGTTATAGATTGGCGGTTTAATACTATTTAAATAAAAATAGGTGATAAAAACTACTATAAAAAACATCAATCAACTGACTGATTTATTCCATAATATAAAAAGCAGCCATTTATAGCGGCCTCGCCATACTAGATATCTATATATTTACATTATAATCATCGAATTTTTTAATTATCTCATCAGCTATCTGCTCAAAAAAAACTACTTGTATTTATATTAAGGGTCCTTAGTACTGATACCAACATATTGGTATCAATTTTATTAACACTTCGCTCATAGCGATACAATTGTTGATCACTTTTACAGCCGCTCAATCTTGCAAACCCACTTGCGGTATATCCAGTATTGCGCCTTAATATTTTAATTTTCTTTCCTATTAATGTTGACACAGTGCTTTCAGTCTTCATACAAAGACTCCATTCTAAATCGATAAACTTACTATTTTTAATCTATCTACCATTAACTAATGTAATGAAATTTAGATTAAAAAAATGTAATCAAACTGTAAGGCTAACCATTAGCCTCCATTGATAAAGTATCCTCAATATATCAATAGAGGATATCCAAATGAAAAAAATTACTTTTAGTATTCATTCCTTTTATTTTAACTCCAGCAGCTTCAATAGCGTCAAATAATATTTTAAGTGTTCATATTCTTAATCAGCAAACAGGGAAACAATTGGATACTCATAAACACAGAAAAAACAAGTAATGATGGCAGAATTAAATCTATCTTACCTGACAGCCCTGAGAAGCCTTCTATAGGAGACTATAGAGTGATTTTTAAAACTAGTGAGTATTTTAAGCAACAAGGTAAACACAGTTTTTCCCCTGAAATCCCCGTTGAATTTCAAATAGATAATTTAGATGAACATTACCATATCCCCTTGCTTTTAAGCCAATATGGTTATTCAACATATAGAGGGCATTAACCCTTTTCAACTTATAAACCAATGCAGTATTAATCAGGTATTGATACTGCATTCGTATAATATAATTACAAGTAACCATCACGTATTATTTCTTCATTTTTTCAATAGACGCCCTCTAAAAAAATCAATAATAACAAAAATATACCTATAATTATTAATATACTTATTGAAAAATCAATTGATAGTGAAAGAACTAGCTTGCTAATAAAATATCCGGTAGAAACTATCAAAGTTCCCCAAGTTGCACCACCGATAATATTTAATATAAAAAATTTAAATGGTTTTACATCACTAGCACCAATAATAATAGGTCCTATTGCCCTTAACCCATAAGCAAAGCGAATAGCTATAACAATCCAATTCTCATTTTTTTGAATATATTCTTGCGCATATACTATTTTATCTTTTTG
>NZ_JAMPQO010000039.1:0-4364 GCF_028482485.1 Providencia sp. PROV116
TTAGATTGTCCCTCTAAGACACGGAATCGGTGGTTAAACCACATCAACCAAGCAAGAATTTATTTCGCTTGTTTTTTTCAGGAGACAAATCAGGGAGATTAGTGAGAACATGAAGGAAGTGGTGCTGATAGGCAGATTCGAACTGCCGACCTCACCCTTACCAAGGGTGTGCTCTACCAACTGAGCCATATCAGCACATCTTGGAGCGGGCAGCGGGAATCGAACCCGCATCATCAGCTTGGAAGGCTGAGGTAATAGCCATTATACGATGCCCGCAATGAACTCGGCTACCTGAGTTATCAGCTGTTAAACTGTTCCTCAAAATTTTCTTTTAAGAAAATTTCTTGGAGATGGTGGTGGGAGAAGGATTCGAACCTTCGAAGTCTGTGACGGCAGATTTACAGTCTGCTCCCTTTGGCCGCTTGGGTATCCCACCTATCCAAATTGTTAATGGTGCCGGCACCAAGAGTCGAACTCGGGACCTACTGATTACAAGTCAGTTGCTCTACCAACTGAGCTATGCCGGCATCAAGTGCTGCGCATTCTAGGTAGAGTCGGCGCAGGTTGCAACAAAAAAATTAATTTTTTTGTTTGTTCGCTCATATTTTGTTCGCTTTTGGGCTTTTTGTTGATTTTTTAACTATTTTAAGCTTAAAACATCAACAGCAGCTGTTAACTATAGTCCATTATCATTTGGTCAGTAAAGGGAGAAAGAGGCTTAAAATTTTTTAAATTATTATTTTTTATTCGATATCACAATTTTAGCCTCTCATTTTTAGGTGTTTTTTTCATCACTCAGTATCATTTTTTCTGCCTACATCAAAAAAAACTCATAAAAAATAGAAAAAAACCTACGCCTCCCCACTTTCACTCGCTATGATGCTAGCAAATTTTATGGATACGGGTGTTTAGGCAACCTGTCCAACCTGCATAAAATAGGCAGATGTTGGTTTATGAAAAAGAAAGAAAATTTTATTACTACGCCATACTTAGAGTTTGATAGAGAACACTGGGCAACGTTACGTGATTCAGTTCCACTTACATTAACATCGAGTGAACTTCTAGAGTTAAAAGGGATTAACGAAGAACTCTCTATGGAAGATGTTATAGAGATTTATCTACCTTTATCGCGTTTATTGAATTTTTATATCAGCTCAAACTTGCGTCGTCAGGCTGTCCTAGAGCAATTCCTTGGAACTAATGGCGCAAAAGTGCCTTATATTATTGGTATAGCAGGTAGTGTAGCTGTTGGTAAGAGTACAACGGCACGTTTACTACAAGCACTACTCACTCGTTGGCCAGAACACCGTAAAGTTGACTTGATTACAACTGATGGTTTCTTACATCCTAATCAAGTATTAAAAGATAGGAATATCATGAAGAAAAAAGGGTTTCCGCAGTCTTATGATATGCGAAAACTCGTTAACTTCGTGTCGCAAATAAAGTCAGGTGCACGTAACGTTAAGGCTCCTGTTTATTCACATTTAACGTATGATATCGTTCCTGACCAAGAACAAGTAATTGATCGACCTGATATTTTAATACTCGAAGGACTGAATGTCTTACAAAGTGATATGGATTACCCGCAAGATCCTCATCATGTCTTTGTATCTGACTTTGTTGATTTTTCTATTTATGTCGATGCTGCACCTGAATTATTAAAACAATGGTATATCGGCCGGTTTCTTAAATTTAGGCAAGGTGCATTCTCAGATCCTGATTCTTATTTCCATAGCTACTCTAAATTAAGTGAAGATGAAGCTATTAATATTGCAGGGTCTATTTGGGATGAAATTAATGGATTAAATCTTGAAGAAAATATATTACCAACAAAGGAAAGAGCCAGTTTAATTATGACTAAAGGTGAGAACCATACTATTCAAAGTGTTAGATTAAGAAAGTAAATATTTATTTTGGCCGGTTTATCTCCGGCCAATAATATATTATTCGTTTGGTCTTAAGGATATTTCCCCACCAATATAGGGAATTATTTCCCCATTATCCTTTTGTAGTAATAATGCACCTTGATCATTAACACCACGCTCAATTCCTGTAATTATATCATTACCTATCAGTAGCTTAACAGGCCTATTCAGAAAATTATCTAATTTAAACCATCGCTCTAAAAATGGTTTTAGTCCTTCGTGTTCAAATATAACTAAGGATTCTCTTAATGACTTAATAATATTAGCAGATAATTCATTACGCTCTATATTTTCAACTTCATCTCTTAGTGATGACCATTCTTGTGTTATTGATTTTGAACTTTCAATGTTGTTATTATTCATACCAATGTTAATACCAACACCAATAATAATATGGGCTGCATCTCCTGTTTTACCAGTTAATTCAACAAGAATTCCTGCAAGTTTTTTATCATTCATATACAGATCATTGGGCCACTTTACTTTCACTTTTTCTTGGCTGATTCTATTTAAAACTTCAGCAATTACGATACCCACAACAAGACTTAGCCCCACTGCCGCTGCAGGTCCTTGCTCTAATTTCCAATACATTGAAAGATAAAGATTACAACCAAATGGAGATATCCACTGGCGCCCTCTTCTACCACGCCCAGCACTTTGATATTCGGCTAAGCAAGTGTCTCCTGATTTAAGCTCAGCAATACGCTCTAACATATATTGGTTTGTTGAATCGATAACTGGCTCAACAATAATATTCACACTATCAATTTGCTTTTTAATGGCTTCTTCGCTTAATAAGTTGATTTGATATGGAAGCTTATAGCCTTTTCCAGCTATTGTTTCTATGTTTAATCCCCAAGAGCGCAATGTTTTGATATGTTTATTAATTGCAGATCTTGTCATTCCTAATTGTTCACCGAGTTGTTCCCCTGAATGAACCTGAGCATCGGCTAAAATATCAATTAACTGTAAAGGAATATTAGTTTCTTTCATCGAATATAATCCATTGCATTAACTTCTCCCATTTTGCCGATAAACCTAACTTCTGGCTCTAAAATAATATCAAAGCGCTTTGCTACTGTTTGACTCACATATTTCGCCAAGTTAGCAATATCTTGCCCTGTTGCATGCTGTTTATTAATTAACACCAATGCTTGTTGAGTGTGAACAGCTGCACCACCTATTTGATAACCTTTTAAACCGCACTGGTCAATTAACCAACCTGCGGCTAATTTAATACTGCCATCTGCTTGTTCATATTGAGGGCAATTAGGATAAGCTATTTTTATGGCCTGTGCCTTTTCTGCTGAAATAACAGGATTTTTAAAGAAACTACCCGCATTGCCCGTTACTGTTGGGTCAGGTAATTTACTTCTACGTGTTTGGCATACAGAATTAAATACTTGCTCTGGTGTTACTGTATTGGGGTCAAGTTGGGCAAGATCTCCATACATAAGCTTAGGAACCCATTCTTTAGCTAATTTTAACCCAACACTGATGATGACATAGCCATATTGATACTCATGCTTAAAAATACTATCACGATAGCCAAATTGGCACTCTGAAGCTGTTAGTCGTATTACTCTGCCTGTTTCAAGTGAAAGCACATCAACATACTCACATATATCTTTCAGCTCTATACCATAAGCACCAATATTTTGAATGGGTGCAGAACCCACACAACCCGGGATTAATGCTAAATTTTCTGCACCACAAATACCTTTACTCAATAATGTTTCAAGTAATTGATGCCAATTTTCACCTGCTTGAGCATGAACATACCAATAACGGTTATCTTCTGTTATTTCTATACCCTTAAGCTGATTAATAATTACAACACCTTCAAAGTCTGCAACAAATAGAACATTACTTCCCCCCCCTAATAATAATACTGGGAGTTGCTGATTTTTAGCCTCGACCCATTGTTGGAGTAAAGATTCTTGGTTATCCACAAAAACAATTGATAATGCTTTTGCTTGAATGCCAAAGCTATTAAATGATTTAAGTTCAGACGTTAGGTTCATTACAGCCTTCAATACAAATAAAACTAGGATAGGATAAGTCTATCAGGCTGGATTAAGAGTGAATAGCAAGATTAGGAAAATAAGATAATTAGTGAGAATTGCGCTATTAATAGAATGCAAAAAGCCACCCAATGGGTGGCTTCTTTATATTTAAAACCTAGCAGTTCCCTACTCTCACATGGGGAGACCCCACACTACCATCGGCGCTACGGCGTTTCACTACTGAGTTCGGCATGGGGTCAGGTGGGACCACCGCGCTATTGCCGCTAGGTAAATTCTTTTTAAATGCTGATTATATGGTGCTGATACCCAGATTCGAACTGGGGACCTCACCCTTACCAAGGGTGTGCTCTACCAACTGAGCCATATCAGCAATATGGTGCGGTCAGTCAGTACTGACACAACCTTAAAATTT
>NZ_JAMPQO010000040.1:0-3539 GCF_028482485.1 Providencia sp. PROV116
CCGCCGCCCCGGTATAACTCTCATTCGCAATCTTTAGCTCAACGAAAGCATTAGATTCTGTCGTCCCACTGAAGGTTGGTGTTTTATGGTTAGTGAAACCACTGTTTGAGATCCCTGTATCTGATGTAGTATCTAACCCACCCTCCAGTACATCAGGCGGTGTTGTATCGATAATAATCTTACCCCTTAAGCTTTTAGTTCCTTTATGCCCAACAGCATCTTTCATCTCTACTTTATAAATATAGGTGTCCTCTGTCAGTGACGATGGAAGTGTGAATTTCCACTGACCTTTTTCATCAACCTTAATATCCTTATAAACATGCTCACCCACTATTAACTGTAGGACCACACCTGGCTCTGCTGAACCACAAAAAGTGGGTTTTGTGATATTTGTTACGCAATCCAATTGATAAGTATTATCTTTAGAATTACCAACACCACCATCAAGAGTATCTGGAGCAATTGTATCCACCTTGATAGTGCCTTGTAGCATCAAATCATTATTTAGATTACCCGCACTATCTTCTACCCTTGCCTGATAGGTATATTCCCCGTCTTTCAATGCACTTGCTGAAGGTAATGTAAATGCCCAACTCCCCTTTTCGTCTGCAATAATTGTCTGAGAAAAATGAGTGCTATCTAAAGGAGACTTTATATTGAGTAAAACTCGTGCAAAGGGATCACTATATCCACTAAAATCAGGTATATTCGCATCAGTGAGAACATGCTCTTTAGCAACACCATCTCGTGCATCAATCACACCACCTGTTAATACCTTCGGGGCAGTGGTATCAATCTGAAATCTACCATGTTTCTGGCCACTAATTCCATGCACCTTATCTTCCACAGCTATCGTATAACCGTATGATCCTTCTTCGAATTTTACTTTTTCATCTATCACCCATACGCCATTTTCATCTGCTTTGGCATCGTATGAATGAGTTAAGTTATTATCAAAAATCAATCGGATAGAAGCATGAGGCTCCGTTTTTCCACTAAACTTCGGTGTTTTTATATTGGTAATATTATCGCCTTTAATACCGGTATCATCATTATCATCTAATCCCCAGGTTATTTCAGGCGTCGTTTTAATTGTTAAGCTACCTTGTAATTTATCTTTCTCTGCATTCATTTTCCCTAATACATTTTCAACCGTAATATTGTAAACATATTGGCCGTCAGCTGGCATTTGAGAGGCAAGTGGTTTGAATTGCCAATTCCCTGTCTTATCCGCTTTTGCAGATTCATGTATAGCTTCTTGTCCTTTAGACAACGTAAAATGTACGGTAGAATTAGGTTGAGTTTTGCCACTAAAGGTCAATCCATTGTTATATACCGTGTCATTACTGCCGATCTCACTCGTCTGAAAGTTAGTTATTTCAGGAGCCGAGTCATCATAAATAAGTGAAAAATTGATATTACTTTTTCGATTAATCAGATCGTACGCTGTAATAGAAAATTCAAGATTGCCACCCCCTGTTATATCACTGGGAATACATTCGATAGGCAATGTATATGCCCAGGTTCCTTCATTGTCCGCTTTGGTCGTTCCAATTTCTTTACCTGTTTTATCTTTTATTTTAACAATCCCTGCGGGAGAGGTTTTACCTGTTATTTCTAAGTGATTTTTGTCAAAAGTAAGTTCGCCACCATCACTACTAATACTTTGATTTTCAGTAATACCAAACTCGATTTTAGGTTTTTGGGCCTCACCGCTTAACACTTTAATAATGGTTTCATGCTCGACCTTATTACCCGCAATATCAAAAGCGGTAATCCTAGCTTTATGCTCACCATTAGGTAAATTTAGAGTATTATTAAAAGTCGTTTGTGAACTATCATCATTAACAGATTTTTTGTCATATTTGATAGTCTTCTCATTAACTGCAATCTCGTAATAATCCATATTTCCTGTATAAGTAAAATTCAGGTGAGGATTATTATTTTTAGCTACATCAGCTGCTTTACTGTGCGTATCACTTTTTTCGATATGAAATTCATTGAATGTAGGGGGCGTTGTTAGGACATTTAGCTTAACAATCCCGAGTATCAAATCTTTCGTTTCATCTCGGAAAATGAGGTTGTGCTCCCCATCACCATCAAGGGGAACTTCAAGTTGCCATTCCCCTTTATCATTTGCTTGGGTCTTGTATTCTTTTCCCCCAACTTTTACTGAGATTTTAGCTTTAGGCTCAGCAATCCCTTTATAAATTGGCTTATTATGGTTTATATAACCATTTCCTTGATGTCCAGAATCCGTTTCGGGATCAAGGAAAATATTCGACTCAGATACAACTAAAAAGGAATGAAATTTCTCTGTCGAACCATATACATCTTGAAATTTCAAAGTATAGCCATGTTGACCCTGTGAAAGCGCATTTTGCGTAGGGAGTTCAAAACTCCATGCGGCTAATTTGCCAGTTTTTCCAGTTATGGTTAACGGATATTCTTTCCCAGCAATCTGAATGCTACCTTTAAATTCGTCCCCCGTTACACCACCTTTAATTGTTCCGTGCAATTTAGGTGTCTTGCTAACACTTACTTTTAAATCATCTTTACCTGTAGGGCTAGACTCAGCATCAATCAGTGAATCGATGGTATAAACACCTTTTTTTATCCATAAACCTTTTTTTTCAAAATCTCTATTATTCGTATTTCCAGCAGGAGACGTCGCAACGACACCAATAGAACTAACCCCATAAAGGGGGCCAGCTTTCATTAAATTCGATGGAAATGTGAAAGACCATTGCCCGTTTTTATCAATATCTGTCACATCGAACTCACGTCGTTCCCAAAAATAATCTCCAGTATAGTAAGAAAATTCAAACTTTAATTTTGAGCCTGGTGTAGTTGTACCACTAAATATTGGGGTTAAATCATTAGTTGACAGGACACTTTTTCTATCTCTAGTCGCGCTTGAATTAAGCGTTATTGCAGAAAGAAAGGGGATAGTATTATCAATTTGCAACGTACCTGTTGTTTCAAAATGATTGTCAGCAGCATCAGTAACAATAATTTTGTATTTACCTGAATAATTTTTATCTAATGTTTCATCTAAAGCTAATAGCCATGTACCATTTTCATCGCAGGTTGTATCGACGCTTTTATCATTCAATTTTAACGTTACTTTATTACCAGGAACGCTTTTTCCCGTAAACTCTGGCTTTTGGTTTTTGGTGATAAAGTCACCAGATGTTCCTAACTCTATCGCATCCGTTAATTTAACCACAGTGAAAGGTGGTGTTGTATCTATAAAAATCACGCCACTTTCATCAGTGGACATCCCATTAGTCGGGTGTTTCGCAGTCACCGTATAATGATGCCCCCCATCCTGTAAACTATCAAGCGTAATAGCCCATTTTCCTGTAGTGGCATCAGCAATTTCGGTCAATTCCTGTCCAGCAATCTTAAAGGTTATTTTTGCACTTTTGGTAGCTGTACCTGTAAATGTAGGCTTTTTAACATTAGTGATATAACCATCTTTATTCCCACTATCACTCTCTTTATCTAATTCAACTGAAAGTGTCGGGGGCGGAGAC
>NZ_JAMPQO010000041.1:0-2617 GCF_028482485.1 Providencia sp. PROV116
GTGACTGCGTACCTTTTGTATAATGGGTCAGCGACTTATATTCTGTAGCAAGGTTAACCGTATAGGGGAGCCGTAGGGAAACCGAGTCTTAACTGGGCGAATGAGTTGCAGGGTATAGACCCGAAACCCGGTGATCTAGCCATGGGCAGGTTGAAGGTTGGGTAACACTAACTGGAGGACCGAACCGACTAATGTTGAAAAATTAGCGGATGACTTGTGGCTGGGGGTGAAAGGCCAATCAAACCGGGAGATAGCTGGTTCTCCCCGAAAGCTATTTAGGTAGCGCCTCGTGAACTCATCTTCGGGGGTAGAGCACTGTTTCGACTAGGGGGTCATCCCGACTTACCAACTCGATGCAAACTACGAATACCGAAGAATGTTATCACGGGAGACACACGGCGGGTGCTAACGTTCGTCGTGAAGAGGGAAACAACCCAGACCGCCAGCTAAGGTCCCAAAGTCATAGTTAAGTGGGAAACGAAGTGGGAAGGCTCAGACAGCCAGGATGTTGGCTTAGAAGCAGCCATCATTTAAAGAAAGCGTAATAGCTCACTGGTCGAGTCGGCCTGCGCGGAAGATGTAACGGGGCTAAACTATGCACCGAAGCTGCGGCAGCGATATGTAAATATTGTTGGGTAGGGGAGCGTTCTGTAAGCCTGTGAAGGTGTACTGTGAGGTATGCTGGAGGTATCAGAAGTGCGAATGCTGACATAAGTAACGATAATGCGGGTGAAAAACCCGCACGCCGGAAGACCAAGGGTTCCTGTCCAACGTTAATCGGGGCAGGGTGAGTCGACCCCTAAGGCGAGGCAGAAATGCGTAGTCGATGGGAAACGGGTTAATATTCCCGTACTGGTGATAATTGCGATGGGGGGACGGAGAAGGCTAGGCTATCCGGGCGACGGTTGTCCCGGTTTAAGGATGTAGGCAGGTGAATTAGGCAAATCCGGTTCACTACATGCTGAGGTCCGATGACGAGTCACTACGGTGATGAAGTAGCTCATGCCCCGCTTCCAGGAAAAGCCTCTAAGCTCTAGATTATCATTAATCGTACCCCAAACCGACACAGGTGGTCAGGTAGAGAATACTCAGGCGCTTGAGAGAACTCGGGTGAAGGAACTAGGCAAAATGGTGCCGTAACTTCGGGAGAAGGCACGCTGGCGCTAGGTGAAGTCCCTCGCGGATGGAGCTGAAGCCAGTCGCAGATACCAGCTGGCTGCAACTGTTTATTAAAAACACAGCACTGTGCAAACACGAAAGTGGACGTATACGGTGTGACGCCTGCCCGGTGCTGGAAGGTTAATTGATGGGGTTATCCGTAAGGAGAAGCTCTTGATCGAAGCCCCAGTAAACGGCGGCCGTAACTATAACGGTCCTAAGGTAGCGAAATTCCTTGTCGGGTAAGTTCCGACCTGCACGAATGGCGTAATGATGGCCAGGCTGTCTCCACCCGAGACTCAGTGAAATTGAACTCGCTGTGAAGATGCAGTGTACCCGCGGCAAGACGGAAAGACCCCGTGAACCTTTACTATAGCTTGACACTGAACATTGAGCCTTGATGTGTAGGATAGGTGGGAGGCTTTGAAGTGTGGACGCCAGTCTGCATGGAGCCAACCTTGAAATACCACCCTTTAATGTTTGATGTTCTAACGTAGCCCCGTTATCCGGGGTGCGGACAGTGTCTGGTGGGTAGTTTGACTGGGGCGGTCTCCTCCCAAAGAGTAACGGAGGAGCACGAAGGTTGGCTAAGCATGGTCGGACATCATGCGGTTAGTGCAAAGGCATAAGCCAGCTTGACTGCGAGAGTGACGGCTCGAGCAGGTACGAAAGTAGGTCTTAGTGATCCGGTGGTTCTGAATGGAAGGGCCATCGCTCAACGGATAAAAGGTACTCCGGGGATAACAGGCTGATACCGCCCAAGAGTTCATATCGACGGCGGTGTTTGGCACCTCGATGTCGGCTCATCACATCCTGGGGCTGAAGTAGGTCCCAAGGGTACGGCTGTTCGCCGTTTAAAGTGGTACGCGAGCTGGGTTTAGAACGTCGTGAGACAGTTCGGTCCCTATCTGCCGTGGGCGTTGGAAGATTGAAAGGGGCTGCTCCTAGTACGAGAGGACCGGAGTGGACGCACCACTGGTGTTCGGGTTGTCATGCCAATGGCATTGCCCGGTAGCTAAGTGCGGAAGAGATAACCGCTGAAAGCATCTAAGCGGGAAACTTGCCTTGAGATGAGTCTTCCCTGACTCTTTAAGGGTCCTAAAGGAACGTTTAAGACTAAGACGTTGATAGGTTGGGTGTGTAAGCGTAGCGATACGTTGAGCTAACCAATACTAATGAACCGTGAGGCTTAACCTGACAACACCGAAGGTGTTTTAGAGAGATTATGTTGATTCAATAAGCGTGAGAAGCCGAGAGGTGAAGGACACAGCAGCTTGTTCGAGATTGATGTTCTGGTTTAGTGCACGAAAGTGAGATTAAACGGGAACACACAGAATTTGTCTGGCGGCAATAGCGCGGTGGTCCCACCTGACCCCATGCCGAACTCAGCAGTGAAACGCCGTAGCGCCGATGGTAGTGTGGGGTCTCCCCATGTGAGAGTAGGGAACTGCCAGACATT
>NZ_JAMPQO010000043.1:0-1624 GCF_028482485.1 Providencia sp. PROV116
ATGGAAAGAGAGTATAGGGAAAGCTTACTTTGTTGAATCCTCGGATACTGGGGCTTTAAAGGTTTCATTCTTTGGGCCCTTTTACGGCGGCTATAATATTATTAAGCTAGATGATAACTATCAGTATTCATTAGTTGTTGGACCTAATAAAGATTATCTATGGGTACTATCGCGTACTCCAACCATGCCACCAGAGTTATTAAATGAATACCTTAGTTTTGCAAGTAACCATGGTTTTGATAGGCAAAGAATATTGATATTCCAGTAGAATCTATTCTTTATTAAAAATGAGAAGTTTAACAAGTGAAATATATGACCCGCCAAGTGCGGGTTTCTTATTTGACATTATTACTTATATCCTCTTAAGCAAAGTTATAGGCATAATATGGCGCTTACCGACAGATAAGAAATGTTTTGTCACGAGTACCTCAGCGATTTAAACACTACACAGGCAGCTATTCGTGCAGGGTGCAGCGATAAAACTGCAAACGTAAAATCAAGCCGACTGTTAAAGGTAAGCATGTCAAAATTCAGACATTTAAAGAGCAAATTGAACGAAAAAGCTGAGAGACTCGCTAAGCTAGAAGCAGAGCAATTAGCGGACGAAGTGGAAATGGATTTGGGGATAGGCTGATTTTTTGGTGATTTTTTTATTATAATGGAGTGTTGTATGGTTTATTTTGGATGAGCAGTGCTTTTTTTCTGAATTAATGGAGTGAATCCTAATGCTATTTGTGTGAATCAAAGTGTAGTTTTGAAACTTACGTTAATAACCTAAGTTATTATTATATGAGTTATAATAAAATAATATTATGTATTTTGGCTGCTTTCACTTTTTCATCGCAAGCTAATTCATTATGGACTTATGAAGGTAGTGGCGCACCTGAAAACTGAGGGAAATTGAGTGATGAATTTAAAATTTGTGAAAGTGGATTTAATCAATTACCGTAAGAAAAAAACTCATGTGTCAGCTTGAGTGGTTGGTATATTTAGAACATTATCTAATTATGTGAGTTTTCCAATTTTGGTATTCAATTACTTACTAAATAAACAGGCTAAAGAGTATGCAAAAGGTAGAGTCAGAAATTTAGTAATGAAATTTTTAATACTTACAGCATACGATATAAATTAAATTTTTCCATATATTATTAATTAGTCCATAAAACAGGTCACTACCTTCAAGGCTTTTTATGTAAATACTAATTAATAATAGGAGATATTTAATGGATAACCAAAATTCGATTTCTAATCATATTGCTTGCAGTCTTCGTCAATTGAGGATAAACGCTGGGTTATCAGTATTCGAGCTATCAAGAATGGCGGGAATAGAGAGTGAGCAGCAACTATATCGTTATGAATATGAAATTGATAAGATAGGAATAGCGGAGACAGTAGCTATATTAAAGGTATTGAATGTTGATATTGAAAGTTTTTTTAGTAATTTGGATGAGGATAAAACTATAATTGTATGTAGCGGAGATATAAACTAAGTTTATTTCGATGAAACTTGCTTTCGCTTGAGTTATATAGCAAAAACCAACTGTAAACGGTTGGTTTTTGCTATATAGGAGGAGCGATAAAGTGATTACTATACTAGTATATAGTGTATTTATTTAATTCTCGC
>NZ_JAMPQO010000044.1:0-1188 GCF_028482485.1 Providencia sp. PROV116
GGTATTATGCAATGATTTTTGCAACAACACCCGCACCTACAGTACGGCCACCTTCACGGATTGCGAAACGTAAACCGTCGTCCATCGCGATTGGGTGGATCAGGGTAACGATCATGTTGATGTTATCACCTGGCATTACCATCTCTACGCCTTCTGGCAGTTCGATAGTACCGGTTACGTCAGTTGTACGGAAGTAGAACTGTGGACGGTAACCTTTGAAGAATGGAGTGTGACGACCACCTTCATCTTTGCTCAGAATATAAACTTCTGATTCGAATTTAGTGTGTGGCTTGATTGAACCTGGTTTTGCCAGTACTTGACCACGTTGAATTTCTTCACGTTTAGTACCACGCAGCAGAACACCTACGTTCTCACCCGCACGACCTTCGTCCAGCAGTTTACGGAACATTTCAACGCCAGTACAAGTTGTTTTAACCGTGTCTTGAATACCAACGATTTCAACTTCTTCACCAACTTTGATGATACCACGCTCAACACGGCCTGTTACTACTGTACCACGACCTGAGATTGAGAATACGTCTTCGATTGGCAGCAGGAATGGCTTGTCAATTGCACGCTCTGGCTCTGGAATGTAAGTATCCAGGTGGCCTGCTAATTCAACAATTTTCGCTTCCCACTCTGGGTTGCCTTCCAGCGCTTTCAGAGCTGAACCACGAACAACTGGAGTGTCGTCGCCTGGGAAATCGTATTGAGACAGAAGTTCACGAACTTCCATTTCAACTAATTCTAACAGCTCTTCGTCGTCTACCATGTCACATTTGTTCAGGAACACGATGATGTAAGGAACACCTACTTGGCGACCTAACAGGATGTGCTCACGAGTTTGTGGCATTGGGCCATCAGTCGCAGCAACAACCAGGATTGCACCGTCCATCTGTGCAGCACCAGTGATCATGTTTTTAACATAGTCGGCGTGTCCTGGGCAGTCTACGTGTGCGTAGTGGCGAGTTGGAGTATCGTATTCTACGTGTGAAGTAGAGATAGTGATACCACGCGCTTTTTCTTCTGGTGCGTTATCGATTTGGTCGAATGCACGAGCAGAACCGCCGTAAGTTTTAGCCAGAACAGTAGTGATAGCTGCTGTCAGAGTAGTTTTACCGTGGTCAACGTGGCCGATAGTACCAACGTTAACGTGCGGTTTTGAACGTTCAAATTTTTCTTTAGACA
>NZ_JAMPQO010000045.1:0-1031 GCF_028482485.1 Providencia sp. PROV116
GATTTTAAATAAAACGGGAATAAGGTTTGCTATCCTATAAATTGTGTGGCTTAATGAACCTATTGGTTTGGAAGTACAGGCCTATTTATGTTAGTCAGTTTAAAGTTGTTCTCCATTTAGCGTTATCTAAGATACCTCTTCATTGCGAATTCCTTCTAATTAATTCCCATAAGTAAAAATAAAAATCAAACCTCATCTATGCCTTATGGCAATTAAAAATTAAAGGAAATTCTATGTCTAATACTATGACTGGTTTAGTAAAATGGTTTAACGAATCGAAAGGTTTTGGTTTCATTTCCCCACAAGATGGAAGCAAAGATGTATTTGTTCACTTCTCTGCAATCCAAAGTGATGATTTCAAAACATTATATGATGGGCAAAAAGTTAGCTTCTCATTAGAGAATGGCACAAAAGGTCCAGCAGCAGCCAATGTGGTGGCGCTTTAAGGCAATATTAATATGAGATGTCCTTGTTGTAAGGGATCTCAGTATAGACGCTATCACTTTGATGTCTCAAAAAGTAATCCATATGGCGCTAAATGTATTTTCTGTAAATCTAATATGACGTCAGCTTAAATAACATATAGCTCATGAAACCTCGTAAATACGGGGTTTTTTATTTTATATATCATTATAATCCCCTTGTGAGTGAGTTATGTGTTATAATAAGTGAGTCATCATACCTCATTGCTATAAAAAGCAAATCTTGCCGTTGCGAGTTTTTATTTTAAAAATAGATGTGGTATCCAAAGGATTTATTTCTTAAGGGATTACCTATGAACTTACCTACCTTTTATCAACGAATCTTATCACTTACGCAAAATGCATTAATTATTTCTGGGTTGCTTTTAGCGACACTTGCATTGGTCTACTAGATGTAAACGCATTCCGCCATTAACTCAATTGGAAGAGTATTTAGTCTTAGCAAAACTAAGAGTCGAGGTTCGATGCCTCGATGGCGGTCCATAAGTTATAAATCTTTTGTGAAATGTCAATGTGGAGATGTATGAACTATTATATTCAGACGACGAT